>JAWOEM010000103.1:0-3763 GCA_046482785.1 Salinivirgaceae bacterium | reverse complement strand
TTTTGTTTATAGCTGTTTAATTAACTTCAAAATATTTTATTATGGCAAAAATTAAAGTTGGAATTAATGGATTTGGACGTATCGGACGTAATGTATTTAAACTTATGCTCGAACGCGATAAATTCGAAGTTGTTGGTATTAATGATCTTACCGACACCAAAACCCTGGCTCACCTGTTGAAGTACGACTCTACTCAGGGTATATTCAATGGAAAGGTAAGCTTTGACGAGAAATCAATTATTGTTAATGGCAAGGCTGTTTCTGTTACATCAGAGAAAAGCCCAGCCAATATTCCATGGTCGGATACCCCTGACCTTGTGATTGAATCTACTGGTATTTTCCGTAAAAAGGAAAGTGATAAAGGCGGTTATGGAGATCACCTTAAAAATGGAGCAAAGAAAGTTATTTTAACTGTACCAGCTTCAGATCAGATCGATCGTATGATTGTTCTCGGTGTGAATGATGCCGACTTGCAGGCCGGCGACGAATGCGTGTCTAATGCATCGTGCACAACTAACTGCCTTGCCCCTGTAGCCAAAGTGCTCGAAGATAGCTTTGGAATTGAAACGGGGTTTATGAACACCATCCACAGTTATACCAATGACCAAATGATTTTGGATGCACCTCACAAAGATTTGAGACGTGCCAGATCGGCAGCTGTTTCTCAAATTCCTACAACTACAGGTGCGGCCAAAGCTGTTGGTGTTGTAATTCCATCGCTGAACGGTAAAATGGATGGTATGGCTGTCCGTGTGCCTACCCCTACAGGTTCAATGGTTGACTTTACTGCCACTTTGAAAAAAGAAGTTACCGTAGAGGAAATCAATAAAGCAATGAAAGCTGCTGCAGAAGGACCAATGAAAGGTATTCTTGAGTACACAGAAGATGAGATTGTTTCTTGCGACGTTATTCATAACGCCCACTCATCTATTTTTGATTCCAAACTGACAATGGTAAATGGAAAAATGATTAAAGTTATTTCGTGGTACGATAACGAGTGGGGATACTCTGCACGCGTTGTAGACCTTGGCGAAAAACTATTTTAATTTATATAAATAAATATTGGAGGACACCGTTATTGGTGTCCTCTTTTTTTTGTCTTTTTAAACGAAAATACAAAGCACTATGGAAAATTGGTTTGAATGTAAAGTAAAATACGATCGGCGCGATGAATTTGGACAGGACACCGCTGTCAGCGAATCTTATTTGGTTGATGCATTATCGTTTACCGAAGCCGAAAGTCGATTGATAAAACTACTGGAAGGGGAAGTGCCCGATGAATTTGTTATAAACGGTATTGGTAAGGCGAAGTTAAGTGAGGTTATACCTGCCGAAGACACAGATTTTTGGTACAAAGCCAAAGTGGTATTCATCGATATCGACGAAAAGTCAGGTAAGGAGAAAAAAAGTGTCAATCAGGTGCTTGTTGCAGCAGACGATATTGGTGGAGCATTACAAAACCTATTGAAAAATTTCGAGACCGTTTTAGTTCCTTGGGAAATACACAGCATTACACTGACCAAAGTTGTTGAGGTTTTTCCATACCATGAAGATGACGTTAGCCAGACCGATGTTGATGCCGAAAAAGCAATATCCGGCGAAGATAAAGATTATATTGCAGAAGAATAGGAATGGTAACTAAAAGGTTGTGCAGAAATAGTGTGACTTTTTAAACATGTTCTTTTGCCTTTGTCTTCCTTGAAAATTCATTAAATAGCTTGCGATTCGCAGTGTTTTCAAGTTGCTAAAGAATATAACAACTCCGTTTAAACGGTCTACTTATTTCGTTACTCTCCAACCCTGTTTGAATAAAAAAATAGGGTTGGTTTCATCCCAATATTTTGTAATTTTGGGATTTAATCTTACTGTATGGATAGAGTTGCTGTTTTTCCCGGATCGTTCGATCCTATTACGCGTGGCCACGAATCAGTTGTTGTTCGCGCCCTCGGTTTGTTCGACAAAATAATAATTGCCGTTGGGGTCAATTCCAATAAATCTGGATTTTTCCCGTTAGAGAAACGGATTGGCTGGATAAAGAAAACCTTTGCAGCATACGATAAGATAGAAGTGTGCTATTATGAGGGACTTACCACCGATTTTTGCAAACAAGTGAATGCCCGTTTTTTATTAAGGGGAGTACGTACAAGTGCCGATTTTGAGTATGAACGGAGTATTGCGCAAATGAATAAAGCATTAATGAGCAACCTCGAAACAGTATTTATTCTAACTACTCCCGAGCTTGCTCCCATTTCTTCAACAATATTACGAGATATTTATAAACATGATGGCAATATTAAACCATTCGTTCCTGAAAAAATTAGTTCTGACTTATAGTATTTTGCTGAGTTTAGTTGTTTTTATGCAAGCTCAGGATACTGTTGTTGTAGAGGGTGCACATGAAACGTGGGCCAATGCCGAAACCAAAATTTGGTATTACGATGACTATATTTCCGGCCAACGTCACACAATTGAAAACCTTGTTTTGTCTGATAGCGGTGCTTTTCGCGTTGCCTTCCCATTGGATAGAACTCGACAACTATTTGTTGAATCAGGCGCCTTGGAAGGGACATTGTTTGCTGTTCCCGGCCAACATTACAAGCTTAAACTGCCCAAACATCAGTCCATTGATAGAGAAGATGAGCTAAATCCATATTTTCAGCCGCTTCGGTTTTATTTCGGATTAGATAACAGTTATGCAACAGAATTAAATCATTTAATTGCCGAATTTGACTATATTTATCAGGATTATATTGTCAATAATTTCAGTCAAATACGGAGGCAGCGAAGAAATAGTGGTGTCGACGAAATGATTCACTTTCTTGATTCCCTGTTTCAGAAAGGCGATTCTATTCCATTTTTTAGAGGATACAAGAAATATAAAACGGCCGATTTAAGAAAGCTGGCTTATATTCACGATAATAATTATGTTATAAGGGATTACTTCCTCAATCAGCCCATTTTGTATAACAATCCTGCTTATTGCGAATTGTTCAATAAGATATTTGCCAACTACTTGGAAACATATATGAGTACGCGCGATGGGCGTAATATAGGATATGATGTGGCCAGAGCAAAAAGTTACCGACGTGCCATGAGTACACTAAATAATAATTTGGCATTGCGAAATGATACGCTGCGTGAGTTGGTACTTATCAAAGGCCTCAATGATGCGCTATACAAGAATACGTTCCCTAAAAGTAGTGTGTTTCAGACTTTGGACAGCGTTCGGCTGCAATCCACAGTGTTGGAACACAAAAAAATAGTTGAAAACGTTATTAGTCGGGCAAAAATGCTTCGGAAAGGTTTTCCACCACCAGCTTTTACAATAAAAATGGGCGATTCACTAAGCTTTAAAATGCCCTCGAAAAATGAAAAGTTTGTATATCTGACATTTATCGACGTTGAAAGCTTTGCTGTGCAAAAAGTACTTCCAGAGCTTAACGTGCTTGCCGATAAGCACGATAAAATATTGGATGTTGTAAGCATCAATATGGGGAGTAGCTACGTTAAAGCGCGAGAATACTTTAAAGCGCATGGATATAATTGGAAACTATTGGATGGAAATAGCGAAGCCGGACTTCGGCAAGCATATAACATCAAAGCTTTCCCCATGTTTTTCTTGATCGATCCCGAAGGGAATTTAGCAATGCACCCAACGCCATCGCCCGATAACCATTTTGAGTGGTATTTCTTTAATTTGATTAAGCAGCGCGAAAGACAAATGTACCGACAGGCCAGATAATTGGCCTACAGCTTTAACGTC
>JAWOEM010000079.1:0-5009 GCA_046482785.1 Salinivirgaceae bacterium | reverse complement strand
AGAAACAAACTTCAAGTTAACCCACAATTACCGTCGCCATGTTTTCGAAAGAACGATTCACTATTCGGCTTCACAGATTATTTCGGAATTTTTTGTTCCATTTTATATTCTGGTACGCCAGCATGCTGTTTTACGCCTTCCTCACGGGCGAAAACCAAATATTTAAGATCTACCTGAACTTTTTACGCACCGACAACTTGCACCTTACGATTTTTGTGCTGAGCATATTTGCATCGCTAATTTTCTCCATCATCGACGGAATGTTTTCTTACCGCGTGCAACGTTTTTTTCCACGCTATTTCATTGGATTTATCAAATCTGTGTTATTTTTTGCCTCTGCATTTATACTCATCCTTATTGCCGCTCGGTTGCCTATCACCATTTATACAGAAAAAAATTATCTGGAAATACTCAAAACCCTCCCCGATTTAGACATTCATTTTTTCCGCTTTCTGGTCTATTTTTACGTATCAGGTTTCGTGGTAACATTTCTCAATGAAGTAATAAAAGCCATTGGGCGCTCCAACTTCAGGCACTGGGTATTTGGTATGCTGAGCAAACCCATGGAGCAAGAGCGCATTTTCATGTTTATCGACATGAAAAAATCAACAACCATTGCAGAACAATTGGGACACAAGAAATTCAGCCATTTGGTACAAGATGTATTTAACGATTTGGCAGTAGTAGACAATTACAATGGCCAAATATACCAATACCTTGGCGATGGCGCTATAATTTCGTGGAGCCTGAAACAAGGGATCAAACGAGCCAACTGTATCCGTGCATTTTACGCATTTGTTCGCCTGATAAACAAGCGAAAACGCTACTACAACAGGCGGTACGGATTAGTCCCTACGTTTAAAGCCGGGGCACATGCCGGAAAAGTAATGGTTTTACAAGTAGGGCAAATACGCCGCGATATTTCGTACAACGGCGACACCATTAATACCACAGCACGCATCGAGTCGGTTTGTAATGATTACAAGCAAAGCTTCCTGATTTCGGGCAACTTGGAAGCTCTCCTGCCAGAATCGAAGGAATTTAACATAAAACCCATCGACAACATAAAACTGAAAGGCAAACGCAAAGGAGTCGACATTTTTCAGGTAAAACTATCGCCAAAAAGAAAATAATGGTGAAACTATGAGTCCGGACTAAAAAGTGTATTACCCAAAACCCGCAAGGATTTTGACCTTGAAAAATCA
Organism: Salinivirgaceae bacterium; assembly: GCA_046482785.1. Lineage (GTDB taxonomy): Bacteria > Bacteroidota > Bacteroidia > Bacteroidales > Salinivirgaceae > Salinivirga. Next base: position 3,804 of record JAWOEM010000079.1, on the reverse strand, counting down.
AAACCTTGCGGAATTTAGGTATTATTAAATTTGTGCTGTTTATATCGTTAAAGCTCAGCAATCTGCTAGCTTTTATCGTCTTTTTTTAAAACATAGCTATAATACACATATTTACGAGTCTCAATTTGATTAAACGTTTGTGAGCCCACAACACCGGCAAAATTAAGAGCAACGCCACGCAAGAACCCCGGCACCAAACGTCTAACCAATTGTCGCTTTCGCGAATCATCGAGGGTTAAGGCTGCAACCACTTCATCGTTTATTAATCGTTCTTTCTCAATGGAGAGACCACTGGCAGCCAATTGTTTTTTCATTTCGTCCATTTCATGGTCGAAACGAAAATCGGTGTACAGAAAATATCCGCCAGGTTTCAAAATACGGTTTACCTCGCGCAAAAAAGCATCCATATCGGGATACCGATGCGACGATTCTACATTAAAAATAACATCGGCCGAAAGGTCGTCAATATCCAGCTTTTGGGCATCGCCCATAGCAAATGAAACATCATCATGCACATAGTGCTCATTGCAAAATTGTATTGCAATTCGATCAAGATCTACGCCTTTGGCACTTTTGGGCTTATAGGCGTTTACAATATGCCACAATCCGCCGCCTCTGCCGCATCCAATTTCAATAATATCTTTTCCTTGCAATTCAACAGCCGAAGCCAAGTGGTCGTATAACTGAATGGAATAGCGATTTATTTCGTTATTTTCGGTAAGTTCTACTTTTTCGTCGGGGTGGTGAAAACCGTAATTCATAAATAAAACCTCGGCATTTTTATCGGCTTTATTTACATACCAGTACCAAGCTTGAAACATTTTTTCGCGCAAACTAAATTTCATAAGTTCTTTGTTAGGGGTTAATAATTAATCATCCGAGTTTCCAAATAATTGGAATTATCAGAACCCAAAGCTACGGAATAAAACCCGAAATTCACTAGCAAAAAAACAGATAGTTGGTATGCATGCAAATTCGACATATGTATACGGAAAAAAACGAGGATATCGCCTCAGACGAAACCCTCGTTTGCTTTTCACAAATATTGCAAATTAAATTTCTACGTGGTGTAAACAGAGTTAAACATTACGTAATCGGTTGTGAGGTCGGTTCCCCAGCCTTTGGCAGTGGCTTTTCCCTGATGCAGATCCATTTTGACATGCAAATGCGCTTCTCGCAACAGTTTTTTCATCATATTACGGTCGAACTCTTGGGGAACGCCTTTTTCGAGCACTTTCTCTAATTTTTTGTCGCTTCCCAAATACAAATCGATTTTTGTATAGTCGAATGGGATACCTGCATTTCCGGCGGCTCCCACTATACGTCCCCAGTTCGGGTCGCGGCCAAACATAGCGGCTTTAACCAAGGTAGAGTCAGAAATTTCGCGAATTAACGTGCGGGCTTCTTCTACTGTAGAAGCATTAACCACTTCGTATTCAATAAATTTGGAAGCCCCCTCACCATCGGCAACAATAAGTTTTGCGAGGTGAATCATCATTTCATCCAGATTATTCTTAAACTCTTTGTAGCCCTCATCTTTTTTCGATTTTAGTGGCTCATTCTGTGCTTTGCCGTTGGCTAGCACCAGCACCATATCGTTTGTAGATGTATCGCCATCTACGGTAATCATGTTAAACGATTTGGCCACAGCCTCATCAACTGTTTCTTGTAATAATTTGGGTTCAATGGCGGCATCGGTTACAATAAAAGCGAGCATGGTGGCCATGTTTGGATGAATCATTCCCGAACCTTTGGCTATTCCCCCCATATTCACCTCATACCCATCAAGATTAAACTCTATAAAGCCCTCTTTGGCATAGGTGTCGGTAGTTAAAATAGCATTTGCAGTAAACGCACCGGCATTGGATTTTTTCGAAACTTTCGATGCATTTTCATGAATTCCGGCCACAATCTCCTCGGTTGGGAATGGCTCGCCAATAATTCCGGTAGACGATACCAGCACCATTTCTTTGGCAATGCCATACTCTTCGGCCATTGCCTGTGCCATGGCCTCAGCGCCTTGACGGCCTTGCTCACCAGTGGCAGCATTAGCATTTCCTGCATTTATAACAATGGCTTGCGCTTTCCCATCAGCAATATGTTTTTTAGTTAAATTGACTGGCGCAGCAGTTACTTTATTTTGCGTAAATGCTCCGGCAGCACTTGCCGGAACATCGGAATATATTATGGCCAGATCGCGTCGCAACGATTTTATTCCCGTGTGCGCTCCCCAGCATTTAATGCCTCGAACATTGGTTAAATTCTTAATCATTTCCATAGTATTCAGTTTTATATTTTCGTTTTTTCGATTATAATTTATTGGATAATTTGCACCAATTATGGCTGAACCGGAACCATATTCAATCCGGTATTTTCGGGCATTCCCATCATTAAATTCATATTATGAATAGCTTGTCCGGCAGCACCTTTTACCAGATTATCGATAACGCTAACCACAATAATCATATTGGTGCGCTCATCGTATGTGGTATAAATATCGCAATAATTGCTTCCGCGAACGTCTTTTATGGATGGCGCTTCGTTTCGAAGCCGCACAAATGGTGCGTTAGCATAGAATTCCCGATAAACGTTATTCAGCTTCGCCTCATCTATTTCTGCACTGGGTTTGGCATAAATAGACGTTAAAATACCCCGATCGACGGGCAGCAGGTGAGGTGTAAATTGCACTACAGGTATTTGCTTTGACAAACCACCCAGTTGTTCCTCAATTTCAATGGTATGGCGGTGTTTTTTAATTCCGTAGGCTTTAAAATTATCGTTTACATTTGAATACAAATTAACGGGCTTCGATTTAACGCCGGCACCGGTTACACCTGTTTTGGAATCAATAACCAGTGGATTTGCATCGACCAGCTGATTGGCAAATAATGGTGCAGCACCCAGTATTGCGCTAGTTGGAAAGCATCCGGGATTGGCTACAAGCCGTGCTTTTTTAATTTCGGCACTAAACAGTTCGGGCATACCAAACACCGCATCGCTAAAGCCCGCAGTATAGGTATGATCCATATTATACCATTTCTCGTATACTTCCGGTGTACTTAAACGAAAATCGCCCGAGAGATCGACAATTTTAAATTTTTTGTTTTCAAACTTCTGCACAAAATCCATCGATACACCATGCGGTAAGGCTAAAAACACCACATCAAGATCAACCTCATCGATTTGCTTTACAGATTGGATAGTTAAGTCTGATATTCCCTGCAAAAAGGGATGCACATCGGTAACCTTATCGCCTGCTCTACTTTCCGAAGTAACCATGGCCACTTCGACCATTGGATGGTTAGCCAAAATACGTAATAACTCTGAACCGGTATATCCGGTTACTCCTATAATTGCAACTTTCTTTTTTTCCATGTTTTACAGTTCTTTTATTGATTGTTCCATCACTTCTACCACACGCTCTAGTTCCTTGTAACTAATTACCAACGGAGGAACCAAACGTAGTACATTTCCGGCTGTAGCATTGGCTAATATACCATTTTCCAGCATTTTTTGCACAAGTGGTTTTGTTTCAAATCGAAACTCAATACCAAACATTAGTCCCCGACCCCGCACCTCTTTAATATCGGGATGTTTCATGGTTAAAATCCGTTCCCTGAGCCACTCTCCTTTTTCGTGGGCTTCCTTTACCAATTGTTCTTGCTCAATGGTACTGAGTACGGCCAATGCCGCTGCAGTAGCCAGCGGATTTCCACCAAAAGTAGTCCCGTGGTCGCCAAAATCGATGGCGCCACTCACCTTCTCGTTCGAAAGAATGGCTCCAACAGGCACGCCACCTCCAAG
>JAWOEM010000023.1:0-5080 GCA_046482785.1 Salinivirgaceae bacterium | reverse complement strand
ATTGGAGTCAGGATTTAATCAAAATTGATGATACAATAGAGAAAAGAAGGCAGATAATCAAATAACTACGGGTGGCAACAGCGGTTCATAAAGCAAAGGCAGCTCGTGCGTTTTCGTGGTTTTGGTTTTGTTTTAACCCCGCCAAAACTTCGTTTTGACGGGTAAAGATGTATATTTGTAAAACAAAGTTTTGGCTCCATGAAGTTTGATTGGACTTTGCAAGTAAGGCCTTCGCTTCATCATCGCCGCGTTGGGCTTAATTAGATACTGTCTATAAAGTCGGGGTGTTCAGTGAATAAATTCGATTTTCAAGGCTTGCGAAACTCAAAATCGTTGAGTTTACTGGTGTAAGTGATACGAGTTTGAGTGAGTATAACGCAGAAAATCGGATTTATTGACGAACACTAATTATAAACGAAATTAACTTATTATGTTGAAGAAATTATTTATGTTATTAATAGTTATGTGTTTAAACATACAATCGTTTTCGCAAGTAATTGATTTGGGCTATTTCCCGGAATATAATGGGGCGGTTAGTAAAGAAAAATATAATTGGGGAAAAGAAGTTCTGAAAAATTCATATGCTCAGATAAATGGAGTCAATGATGTATGTTATGCCGATTATTGGAATATTGCCGTTGCATATGCGTCAATGGGAGTGGACAAGCAAGTTGTATTTGATTTTTTAAAAAAATCGAAAAGCTCTTCCAAAGAAGACTTCTGCATGATTGTCAATGATCATATTGAGCATAAGGAAATTATAGAAAACACCCGTTTTTATGAATTATTGGGCGGTGTCTACAAAGAATTTGTGAGCGATTGTCATGGTTTTAAAAATGAATCATCAACCATTGAAGAGATGATGAAAATGAAAGAATCGATTGATTTGAATAAATGTAATGATTCATTAATCGATGTGTTAATTGTGAATATAGAAAAAGACCAACGATATAGATATTCTACATCAGTTTATGACAACAATAAAACGAAACAGGATAGCTTAGACTGTGTGGTGCAGGCAAATATGATGAAAATTCTCGATCAATTTGGATATCCTGGTAAGGATCTAGTGGGAGAACCATTTATGAATTATGCCTCTTTAATGATTGAACATGGCGGATCACTTGATTATCAGGAAAAATATTTGCCAATGGTTGCTGAAGCATGTCAAAAAGGCCAGGTAGACAGAACAGCTTTAAGAATGCTTATTGACAGAGTTTATTGGAAAAAAACGGGAAAACAAATATTTGGAAGTCATGTGGGTATTCCATTTCACGCTAACAAAGTAATAACCAAAGTGAAGCGTAAATATAATTTGGAATAACCAAGCCCAACCGCAGCGTATAAAGCAAATCCTGCCAATGCGTTTCGTGGGCTCCGCAAAATAACAAATTTTGACAATTCGGGATTCGGGGTTTTAATTTCCCCGTCAAAACGAAGTTTCGTCGGGTATTTTGATTAATACTGAAAGCAAAGTCTTATCTCCGAGTCGCATTTTAGGGTCTTTTCAAGTATGGCTTTCGCTTTATTTCTAAACCATTGCACAAAACACTTCCTTGCCTTGTTTTGTGGGATACGGAAGCAGGATAATTTTATGCAGAACCCAACATTTGCAAGCATACAGTTCGAAATGATAGGATTCTTACAAGAAGCCCATGCGAAAATTGCCAACCATAAAAAATATCTTATCTTTGGGTAACCGAAAATTGAAGAGTTGGCGGCGAGAACAATCATAGAAAAGTTTTTGCTCCCTGCCAGTACCTTTTAATTTTTGATGTTTGTATTAAGTGTTTGGTAAATAATGCAAAGGGTGAATTGCAAATGCCGACCTAATACAGCAAGGTTTCATGGTTTCAGTGTACACAATATAAAGCATGCTATTATGTTGGAGAAAAAAGAAATAACTATTTGCCTGGGAAGCTCGTGCTTTGCCAGGGGCAATAAGAAAACCCTTCAGGTAATTCAAAAATTTATTAAAGACCATAACCTCGACGATTATGTGTTTTTTCATGGCGGGCACTGTTTTGGCCATTGTGCGCAGGCACCAATCCTGAAAATCGATAAGCGCATATACGAGCAAGTCGACCACATGAACGTTATCGATATTTTAAGCGACGAGTTCGAAGGTTATTATTAATGTCAAACGCACAAACAGTTTATAGAAATGCAAATTGTAAAAACCATAAAAGATAAATGCAAACTTTGCTATGCTTGTATCAAAGTTTGTCCTTCCGATGCCATAAAAGTAACCGATGGCCACGCAAAAATAATTCCCGAACGCTGCATTGCTTGCGGTAGCTGTTACCGTGTGTGCCCGTACGATGCTATTGAATATTTAGATGGCAAAAAAACGGTGCGCGGTCTTCTGCAAAGCGATGAAGAGGTAATAGCCATTTGTGCGCCAAGTATTTCGGGTGAGTTTAATGATATTACCAACTACCGCAGTTTTGTAGGTATGATTAAAGCACTTGGTTTTACGCGAGTGTGCGAGGTATCGTTTGGCTCTGATCTTGTTGGGCTGGAATACCGCAATATGTTCGATAATTTTAAAGGGAAATACTTCATTACGGCCAATTGTCCGGCAGTGGTTAATTATGTAGAAATGCTGCACCCCGATTTGCTCGATAATATGGCACCGCTCGTTTCTCCCATGGTTGCAACCAGTGCGGTAGTCCGAAAAAAATATGGCAAACACGTTCGCGTAGTATACATTGGGCCCTGTATTGCAGCAAAAGACGAAGCCAAAAAGTTTGATGAGGATAGCCGCATTGATGTGGTGCTCACATTTGTAGAGCTACGCCAAATGTTTAAAGATGCCGGAGTAAACGAAAATAACGTAGAATATGCCGATTTTGATCCGCCCATTGGAGGAAAAGGTTCGCTTTTCCCCATCAGTCGCGGCATGTTTCAGGCCGTAGGAATAAACGAAAACCTCCTTACCGGCCGCCTGATAGATACCAATGGAAGCGAAAATGTGAAAGATGCTCTGGAGGAGTTTGAACAGTTTACCGAACTAAAACAACATTTGGATTTGTTCCACTGCGACGGGAGTTGTATTATGGGACCCGGAACATCGAAAGGCGGTAAAAAGTTTTTACGGCGCTCATTGGTTATAAATTACACCAAAAAACGCCTGAAAAGTTGGGATAAAAGTGAGTGGGATAATAACGTAAAAGAATACCAATCATTACCATTTAAGCGCGAATTTGAGAACAAAGATATTCGCCAGCCCGAACCACCCGATGAGGAAGTACAAGAAGTACTAAAAAAGCTGGGTAAAGATGGACATGAAAGTCAGGGAGGTTGTGGCTCTTGCGGGTACGATTCCTGCCGCGACTTTGCAGTGGCTGTATGCAACGGAAATGCTCGCCTCGAAATGTGTCATACTTATGCTATTCAAAACAAAAAAGACTATATAAAACGATTGAAATTGGCGAACGAAAAACTGGCCAATACAAAAAATGCATTGAAAGATTCTGAATCGCAAGCCCAAATCGAAAAAGAAAAGTTGCAGGAACTTTCCATTGCAACAAAAGAGATGTTCAATAATCTAAAGGCCGGAATTGTTATTGCTGATGATCAACAAAAAATTGTGCTTTCTAATGAGTCCTTTATTGAGCTTTTGGGTGATGATGCCAAGGAGATAAGTGACGTAGTTCCCGGACTAGTGGGCGCATCGCTCGAAACACTTGTCCCACCCAATATTCTGAATTTCTTCTCGTACGTATTGGAAAACAATAATTTGGTCGACAATAAAGATATCCACTTAAACAGTAAATTGTTAAATATTTCTGTTTTCCCCATTGAAAAACATCGTATTGTAGGAGCTGTCTTTCGCAACATGTACGCACCCGAGGTGCAGCGCGAAGAAATCGTTAGTCGCATTACCGAAGTTATTGAGCGTAACCTGAACATGGTACAAAAAATTGGATTCTTATTGGGCGAAGGCGCCTCCGAAACCGAACGAATGCTCAACTCCATAATTGAATCCTATCAAAAAAATAAAGGAAAATAGGTATGACCGATTTTTATACAGAGGTAAATTGCCAGCAGCGAAATCATGAGGGAGAGCGCATTTGTGGCGACGTGTTTATTTCCAAAAGGGTACGCGAGGAGCGAAGAACCATTGTTGTTTTATCTGATGGAATGGGGCACGGCGTAAAAGCCAATATGCTTGCCACACTAACCGCTACTATGGCCGTGAATTTTACGCGCGAACATAAAGATTTTCAGACCATTGCTGAAATTATCATGAATACATTGCCGGTGTGTAGTGTGCGAAACATAAGCTATTCAACATTTACAATTATCGATGTAGAGGATTCCGGCACAGTGAGTATTTTGGAGTACGATAACCCGCAGTGTGTAGTTATGCGGGGAAATAAAATTTTTGATCCGGGTTGGAAGAAAATAGTGATGGAAAGCGAGCAGAATAAAGGAAAAGAACTACATGCCGTAAAATTCCAACCTCAAAAAGAAGACCGTATTGTATTTTGGTCCGATGGCATTATACAATCCGGACTGGGTTCGCCCAAATACCCTTTTGGGTGGGGCGTAGAGGCTGCAACAGAGTTTGTACAGTCCATTGTTCGTAAAGATCCGTTCATATCGGCCAGGAAACTGGCGCAGCGCGTACTTAACATGGGCGTAATGAACGATAATTACGTGTCGAAAGACGATACGAGCTGTGGTGCAATCTATTTCCGCGAACCACGCAAACTATTGATTTCCACCGGCCCACCATACGAAATGAGCCGAGATATTGAGCTGGCCATGAGTATTCATCAGTTCGAAGGGAAAAAAATTATTTGTGGAGCCACCACTGCCGAAATTATTGCCCGCGAATTGGGGCGCAAAATTGAGGATGAATTTGAATTTCACGATCCCGACCTCCCTCCGGTGAGTCACATGCAAGGGGTAGACTTAATTACAGAAGGAATTCTTACCCTGAGTAAAGTATATAATATTCTTAACGGCTACAGCAACAATACTGCGCTGGGCAATTATCTGCTTCATCCGTTACAACCGTGATATCCGGCGCAGGTACATCCCCTGCACACTCAACATTAACCGGAGCAGG
>JAWOEM010000012.1:0-2988 GCA_046482785.1 Salinivirgaceae bacterium | reverse complement strand
CTATAATTTGTAAAGTTTAAGGTCATTCATCAAAAAGTACAAGTCTAAGAAAATTAAGCCTGTTTTTATAAAACAGGCTTAATTTTCTTAGACTTGTACTTTTTGATGAATGACCTTAAACTTTACAAATTATAGATATTTGAAATCAGCATAAAAAGCTATTTCTTTTGATGCATTCTCTATGCAATTCTTTTGATGCAAGTCTGACCATTTATCTCCAATTGGTCTGATAGAATAGTCGATGAGGCACTCCATACCGTCGCCACCAATTACATCGGCCCAGTTTCCATTGTTGTATGTTAGCTTTGTTCCGTTATCTTGCAGTCCGAGTATTACATCGGTAGATGCTGTGGAAGCCACACCAAGCTTGTAGATCTGACTTATTTCCATTCCATTGGTTTTATCTGTCCAGGAATTTGAAGCGCCATCATTATCAGAAATATATACACCCCCGTCGTTGCATTCGAACAAGTCGCCGTTGGCTCTATACTTAAGCATGTGCTTGTCGGCATGAACAGCTTGTGCGCCGTAGTGACCATACCAGTGGTTCACTAAATCCCAGTTTTCACCACCATCTGTGGTTCGCCATGTGTTTACGCCACCAATAAGCACTATGTTTCCATCGATAGGCGATGCTGCAATGGCAAGGTCGTACCAGCCCTGTCCTCCCGAATCGTCTCCTTCGTACCAGCCCATCAGGTTGTTACCTGATACGGTTCCATCAAGCACTTGCGTAAATGTTTCGCCGCTATTGGTCGATTTGTAAATTCCGTATAGCCCATTGTCGTTTGCCGATACTATGGCATATACAAATGTTTCTTCGGCCGCTGTAACTGCAAGTTCTACGCGCCCAGTTCCTGTGCTAAGACTCTGACTCCAAGTAGCTCCACCGTCGTTGCTGTAATATATTCGCCCATCTGAAGTACTTCCATAGAAGGTATTAAAGTCACCGGGTTTGTACTCCATATCTTTAAACGAGTATGTTGTAAGTTGCTCGTCCCATGTTTGGCCACCATTGGTTGTTTTGTACACACCATCTGAAGTGGCTGCAATTATGGTTTGATTATCATTGGGGTGGGCCAGCAGGCGAGTAACCATTTTCGATTGTCCAACGCTGAATGATAATCCGGTCGTTTCCCATGTTGATCCACCGTCGGTGGTTTTCAAAACACCAACTGAATTGTTGTCCCATGCATTTTTATCGCCTGTAGCAATATAAATGGTATTTGACGTTTCATAATCGTCGGGGATGTAAATATCCGAAACGCCAAGGACGGCATTATTATCCGTCAGGCACGTCCAGGTGCTTCCATTGTCTGTAGTTTCCCACAAACCTCCGGCCGGAGCACCAATCCACCATGTGTTATTGTCGGTTGGGTGAAAAGAAACTGAGTTAATTCGTCCAATTCCGGCGTATCCGCCTCCCGATGAGTTCGGCCCCATCACTTCCCAATTGGCTGCACGGCTCTTTTGTTGTGGATTTGCAGCATGCCATTTCTGGTAAACTTCGTTTGCAGTAGTTTTCGGAAATGCACCGGTTTCTGCGTCAACTTCACTTTCCATAAACCATTCCCAGCGCTTGTATTGTTTCCATCCCGGAGCTTTGTGTTTTTTTCCTTCGCTATCGAAATAAAAACCACGCTCCATGGTAAAATTTTCCCAATATGCGTTGAATGCTTTCTGATGATCGTACAAGGTTAGTTGTTCTTGACTTTTTTCTGTGGGTAAGTTTTTTAGCCACGGCTGTGACCAGCCAAACGTGAAGGCCACGGTTAATGTGAGTAACAAAAAAATACGTCTCATAATGTTTAATTAATTTGGTAAGAAATTTATTTCTAACGGTTTTCGAAAGCAATATACGCTAAATTAGAGCTATGCACAATTTTTATGAAAGATGTGTCCGATATCGAATAGTTGGTTCCGAAATTTGGTTGCTGATGGTTTTATTGATTGATTATTTGCACCTTATTTTAAATTTACGACTACACTACTCTTGAATTTCTACATTTTTTACTTCCAGTAAATTTAGCGGGTTGGTAGGGAAGTTTTTTATCCGATTGTTGACAAATCGAACCACATTATCGTAATACAGCGGTACAATGGGAGCATTGGCAATAATAATCGATTCCATTTGGTGATAAATGGCGGCTTGTTTCTCGTGATTGGTTTCGTTTAGTGCTTTACGATAAAGTGAATCGTAAGCTGTGTGCGAAAAACGGGTGTAGTTTGGGCCTTGTGGGCTTTTGTTTGGACTGTAAAAGAGCGACAGGTAGTTTTCTGCATTGGGGTAATCGGCTATCCAACTGGCTCTGAACATTTGCGCCTCGCCGTTGGCAATCATATTACGGAACGATGCTCCGGTGGCCAAGTGAATTTTGATGTCGATGCCAATCTGTGCTGCACTGTGCTGAATGTATTCGCAAATATCGACATAATCGCTGGTTGTGTGTAAGTCGATGGTGGATGGATAGCCGTCGGCAAAACCATGCTCCGCCAAAAGTTGCCGTGCATAATCGCGGTCGAACGAATAGCCGCTTAACTGATGTGAATATGTTTGGTTTAACGATGGCGGTACAATTCCTTTCCCTGCCTGGTCGGCCATATTGTTTCGCATGTACATCACCATTTCTTCACGATTGAAGCAGTAATTTATGGCCTTGCGCACAGCCGGTGGAACAACTTTACTTTTACCCGAATCGAGGTTAAAGCCCAAATACTCGGTGTTGAGATAGGGGCTTTTTTGCAAATAAATTTTTGATTTGTGCTTTTCTCTGAGCTCCCCGGTACGGGTGAGGAGTGCATCTTTAAACTGTGGGTTTATACCCGATATAAAATCGATTTTCTCAAGCATAAACTCCATAAATTCACTCTGCTTGTCGGTAATGAAACTGATGGCAATGGCATCGGTTTGGGGTACTTGCTTCATTTGATCGGCATTTTCATAGTAGTCATCATTTTTATGAAGGATGATTTTTTCTCCGTGGCGCC
>JAWOEM010000271.1:0-6765 GCA_046482785.1 Salinivirgaceae bacterium | reverse complement strand
TTCAACAGTTAATTTTCCCGAAGAATGTAGTCATCGTAGGCCATTTCGAATCGTAATTTATGCTTAGACTCCTCCATAGCAAGCGATTCAAATAGCTCTTTCAAGTCGTTAGAGGGTGCACGATTAGATAGGTTGGTGTATAACCGAAATGCGGCTTTTTCTTTCTGCATAGCCAGGATTAACGCATCCTGATAATCCATATCGGGCGATGGTTTCACTTTGGTTACATAATCGGCAATATGCAGATCAGCCACTGCAGATTGCTCTATGCGGTAACTTCCCGTTTCTTTCACTTCCAGCAACCGCTTTTTGTGTTTCATCTCCTCTTCAACAAACGATTCAAATATGTCCTTCATGTCGTCGGTAGCGGCTCTCTGAGCCATAGATAAATAAAAATCGATGGCCTCTTGTTCACTATTGATGGCAAAGTCAAGAATATCTTCGATGGTGTTGAATTCTTTCATGGTTTCTGAATTTTAAAATTGAAAAATATGGTTAAAACCTATCTGTCCGGCTTATTCTTATTGTCACCCAAAAATCCGTAAGGATTTTTACCTCGAAAAATTAAATCATTACGGAATTTAGGTGTCAAGTAAATCATTTGAATACACATCAAATGCATGCACAATACTGTCGGCTCCGGCATTGAAAAGCGCCTTAGCTCCCGGCCCACGTGTCGCTATAAATCGTTGCTTTTGTTTTGTCATATCGGGCAACTGACCGGCAATTTCATTAAAAATGGCCTGACTATCAGCTGTTGCTTCCACATCGAATAATTGTAAAAGCTCAACAATTTGCTCCAAGGTTGTATATTTTATTGGTGATGCAACTCCAACCTCGAATGACTGTACTTGAACATTCGTATTTGTATACGACCGCGACGATTCTATTGTAAAACTTGCCGGAAGTATTATGTCGGCCATTTTGGCCGTGGGTGTCATAAACGCGTCTTGCACGACAACAAATGAAGTATTTTCCACTATTTTTCGAATGCTATCCGGTTCTTTGGCCGTTCCAAGCGGATCTTCACCCCAGATCATCATATTTTCAATTTGTCCATCTAAAAAACTGGAGTATAATTCACCATTTCGTTGCGCATCGACAATGCCTCCAAATTTTAGATTCGAACCAATGCCCATGTCCATAAGGCCTTGCGAATTATTTTTTTCCTTCAATACAATGAGGCCGGTGGCTGTTTTACCCAGTTTGCCGGTAAGTAAAGCCAAATTTGACAGTTCGTGCACGGTAGCTGTACACACATTTCTCTCGGAAACAATGAACAGTGCGTTAGGCTCAAGGTTATACGCATTGGCAAGAGCCTCAATTTCAGACATGGTCATTCCGCATTGCTCGGCCAAAACTTCCGGTTTTTCAGCAAGCAGCTCCGATTTATACGCATCATACCCAGTAGTATTGGAGTTGATAAACATCTTGTTTTCAGATGAGTTAGACAACATCACATAATTCATTGCTTTAGCAAGATGATAATACGATTTTACACGAATGGTGCGATGTGCTTTGTAGCTCATGGGAGATTCTTTGGCATCTGTAATAACCGTAAGTTCCGCTCCTTGGTGCACTGCTTCTTGTACCTTGTACCCCAGAACTGCGTGCTCCATATTCAGGTTTGCCCCCACTAGAAACACCTTTTTCACGCTCTCGACCTGTTCAGAATCAAGGTTTTTCCTATTTGCAGCGCTGAACCCATCTTCACGTCCCAGGTAATGGAAACTCCCCAACAAATTGGTTCGAAGGCCTTGTTTAGCCAGCTTACGTAGTGAAAATAACTCTTCGTTTGCCAATCGTGCTCCGGCAAACAGTGCATTACGCTCAGGTTTACCTTGCGAAAATTTTTCCGTAATAAGATTGAACGCTTTCTTAAAAGAAATTTTTTCGAATGACTCACCTTTTCGAATCAGCGGTTCTGTAATGCGCTCATTGCTATTCATATATTGATAACCGAAACGGGCGTACCTGCAGATGTTTCCATCGGTATTTACCTGCCCGTCTATTCCAGTAACATGGGTAACAAATCCATTTCTGTGATGAATGCGAATTTGGCAACCGATAGAACAGTAATTACAGAGTGTATCGATCGATTCCGTTTTTACGGGCAATGGCTTTGTAGCCGAATTTTCGGATAAAGCGCCTGTTGGGCATGCAGAAATGCACATCCCGCATGATTCGCAATTGGTATCGAGCAGCGAAGCTCCCATGGCCGGGGCTATAACGGTTTCAAATCCACGATCGATAAGCCCCAATGCGTTTGCACCCACCACATCGCGACAAATGCGTACACAGCGGGTACACAAAATACATTTATTATTATCGATTTCGATAAACGGATGCGAAAAGTCTACATCATGTTCGTTAAATTCACCACTAAAAGCCTCTTGATTAGCCTCGTAATCAGTCGCATAAGCTTTTAAATCGCAGTGATACAACGCCGAACACCCACATTCCATGCACCGATTGGCCTCTTGAACAGCCGTCTCTTCATTGGAGTAACCCAACTCAACCTCCTTAAAATTCACCCGCGAATCTTCCGGAATGGTAGGCATTTCTGCCCGCAATTGGCTGTGATACCGTCCAATATAATCGTTTTGCTGTTGCGGTTTAAAGTTTTCTTTCCGACTGAAAAATGGTTTTTTCTCTGCTTTAACAGGCAAACCCTGTAGATACTGATGGCAACTATGAGCTGCAACTTTTGCCTGGGCAATAGCCTCAATAATGGTTGCCGGCCCTGTAACACCATCGCCTGCAGCAAAAACAGAAGGAATTCCTGTCTGCAAAGTAGCTGCATCGCAGTCAATATCACCCCAGCGGTTCGCTTTTAGTTCGCCCGAAGGGCTATTTTTATTGATATCGTCGAGAAAATTAATATCGGTTTTTTGACCAATTGCCGCCAAAATATAATCGAACTCCTCTTCGTACGTTGACCCTTCAATCGGTTGTGGTCTGCGCCTACCCGACTCGTCGGGCTCCCCTAACTCCATTTTAATAAGCGTCATACTTTTTACCTTCCCGGTCTCATCCTGATTTACCTTAGTCGGATTGGTTAAAAGGTCGTACTGCACTCCCTCTAACTTTGATTCATGAATTTCGATTGGGTTGGCAGGCATTTCTTTTTCGGTGCGGCGATAAATAACCTTTACATCGGTAGAGCCACAACGAATGGCTGTACGGCAACAATCCATAGCAGTATTGCCACCACCAACAACGGCAATTTTCTTATTGGTAAAATCGTATCGCTGGCCTGTTTCCTCCATATTTCGCAGAAAGTCGATACCGGAGAATACATTCTCGGCCTCCTCACCTTCTACGCGTAGCAATGTGCCTCGCTGCGATCCGATGGTTAAAATGGTAGCGTCGAATTCCGCTTGCAACCTTTTGTAGCTTAAATTCGCTCCCAACTTTTGGTTATACTCTATTGTACCCCCCAATTCAAGAATACGGTCTACTTCTTTATCAATAATATTGTTCGGTAGGCGATATTCGGGAATTCCATATCGGAGCCAGCCGCCTGCATAAGGTTGGGCTTCAAAAATGGTACATTGATGCCCCTGTTGCAGTAAAAACCATGCAGCGGACAAACCACCGGGGCCGGCGCCAATTATGGCCACTTTTTTACCTGTAGGCGCATTAACTCGGGGCTTGGCGTAATGCACCGATTGCAAATCGATATCGGAGGCAAAGCGCTTCAGGTAATCGATTCCAACAGGATTTTCTTCGTCGAGTAAATTTCTCCGACAAGCTACCTCGCAAGGCCTCACGCACACACGTCCACAAATTGCAGGCAACGGATTTGTCTCTTTTATTAGTGCAACAGCATCGGTATATCGTTTTTTCTCAATAAGCGAAATATACCCTTGTACATCGACTCCGGCCGGACAGGTTTCCTTACATGGTGCAATACAATCGGCATAATGATTACTTAGCAATAATTCTAATGCAGTTTTACGTGATTTTCGCACCTCAGCATTTTCCGTATCGATATGCATCCCTTCTGTAACCAGTGTGGAGCATGATGGTTGCATGGCTTTGCGACCATTTTGGTCTACCTCTACCACGCAAACAAAACAAGACGAATTGGGTTTCAGTCGCTCATCGAAACAAAGGGTAGGGATTTCTATATCGTGCCGCTTCGCAACGTCTAAAATGGTTTCTCCGTCGAAAGCGGTTGTATGATTGCCGTTTAGTATAATATTTACCTTATTCTTCATGGATTTGATCGGTTTTCGGGGATTTATGAAACAAAAATGGCATCGAAATTACATTTACTGAAACATTCACCACACTGAATACATTTTTCCTGATCGATGTGATGAATCTCTTTCCGTGCGCCGGAAATGGCATTGGTCGGACATACCTTGGCGCAAACAGTACATCCGGTACATGCATCTTCGATAATTTCGTAATGAAGCAATTGCTTACACACAGCAGCCGGACATTTTTTATCGATAATATGCGCTTCATACTCATCGCGAAAGTACTTAATTGTTGTCAGCACCGGATTTGGGGCAGTTTGGCCTAAACCGCACAACGAATTTTGCTTGATCTGCTTGCCGAGTTCCAGTAACCTATCGATGTCTTCAATTACACCTTTCCCTTCGGTAATTCGTGTTAATATTTCAAGCATACGCTTGGTGCCGATTCGGCAAAACGTACACTTACCACACGATTCTTTTCGTGTAAAATCAAGGAAAAAGCGGGCTACATCAACCATACAGGTGTCTTCATCCATTACAACTAATCCTCCCGAACCCATAATGGCTCCGGTGGCTGTCACCGATTCATAATCGACCTTTGTATGCAATAAATGTTCGGGAATGCATCCGCCGGAAGGCCCACCTAATTGCACCGCTTTTAGTCTTTTATTATTGGGAACTCCACCTCCCAAATTATTTACCACTTTTTCCAAGGATATGCCCATGGGAACCTCGACCAATCCGCCGCGGTTAATTTTCCCGGCCAATGCAAAGACCTTTGTTCCTTTGCTTTTTTCGGTGCCATATTGTGCATAAGCTGATGCTCCATGTTGAATAATCCATGGAATATTGGAAAGCGTTTCTACATTATTAATATTCGATGGTTTGTTCCACAAGCCCGAAGCAGCGGGAAAAGGCGGCCGTTTACGTGGCATTCCTCGCTTTCCTTCGATGGAGGCAATAAGCGCAGTTTCTTCGCCACAAACAAAAGCTCCGGCTCCTTCTTTAACGGTAATATCGAAGTCGAAACCGTCTACTCCAAAAATGCCTGTTCCCAAATACCCTTTTTCCCGTGCTTGGTTAATAGCAATATTCAGGCGTTTTATAGCTAATGGGTATTCTGCCCGACAGTAGATGACTCCGGAAGTTGCGCCCATTGCTCGTGCTCCAATAATCATTCCTTCCAGCACGGCATGCGGATCGCCTTCAAGTAACGATCTGTCCATAAAAGCACCGGGGTCGCCTTCATCGGCATTGCAAATAATATATTTTTCATCGGCATCATTATTGGCGGCAAATTTCCATTTAAGTCCGGTAGGAAAACCTCCTCCTCCGCGCCCGCGCAGGCCAGAATCCTGTACGGTTTGTATAATATTTTCAGCGGACAAATTTTTGCTCAAAATTGTTTTAATTGCCGTATAACCACTGTGTTGCTCATAGTCGTCGATTTTTTCAGGATCAATCACCCCACAATTGCGCAAGGCAATACGCACCTGATCGTCTAAGAACCGATTGTGATCGGACTGGATCCGATTACTATGCACAACATGCTCTTTTATAGGCACATTTAGTTTCAAGTGACTATGAATTACCTCTTCGGCCAACTCGGGAGTCATACCGCCATATAGGTATGTTCCATCTTTATCTACAATCTCCATTAACGGCTCTTTGTAACACATTCCAATACCGCTGGTCTGCTTTAGTGTAACCGGCATGTTGTCTTTTTCGACAATGGTACGTAAATACTCATAAACCTTCCCGGCACCTGCTGCGATACCTGAGCTGCCTATATCTACTGTTAATTGTATATGTTCCATATAAATTCTTGTTTCGGTATAATGTGTTCTCCTGATTTTGTGGTAGATACTATCTGAAAAAAATGCTTAATAGTTAATCTATTGTTTTTCGCTACGTCTGATTTCTTTTACAATTTTGGCTGCTGATTTTTGATTCAGATTCCCATAGGTTTCATCGCCAATCATCATTACAGGAGCCAATGAGCAACAACCTAGACAGGCGACCGATTCGAGCGTAAAAAGCATATCTTCAGTGGTTTCACCGTCTTTCACACCAAGCGTATCTTCCAATGAACTGGATATTTTTTTGGCATTTTGCACATGGCAAGCAGTACCATGACAAACTTTAACAATGTGTTTTCCGACAGGTTTTAATCTAAATTGAGCATAAAAGGTGGCCACTCCGTATAAATCGGCAAGTTTTAATCCGGTTTCATCGGCAATTTTATAAAATGAAGCCTCCGGCAGATACCCAAAAATACGTTGTGTGCCTTGTAATAATGGGATAAGATTTCCGCGTTTATCTTTTAACTGAGCAATTAATGGATCCATAAGCGAAAGATCGACTCCGGTGACTGCTTTTGATTGTTTTTCATTGGGGTTTACTCTTTTTACACGCATTGTAATAGGGTATGATAGTTTAACAAAATAGGGTTGCTAATTGTGTGTGAAAATATGAAATGTAGACCGTTCAATGAAAAGGTTTTGTGCTTTTCTACCTGCATTTATTTAATTTGAATTGATTCCAAATAGATTGTCCA
>JAWOEM010000155.1:0-3524 GCA_046482785.1 Salinivirgaceae bacterium | reverse complement strand
TCTACCAGCCCCAGAATGCGTCCTACTGAGTCCTCAACGGAATGGGAAACCTCCTTTAGCGATTGGATATCGTTGTCTTCAATCCACATAGGAATAAGCCGGGCAAAGCTGTCGAGCGAGGTTAGCGGACTTCGCAAATCATGGCTGATGATTTGGAACATGCGTGTTTTTATCTGGTTTTTCTGGGTTATTTGCTTGTTTTGGATGGCTGTTGTGCGTTGCATTACGGTAACCTGAAAATTCCGATGCAACAAGGCGTAATAGGCCTTTTTCATGCCAATGGCGCTAAAGGATGAATAGAGCAAAACCATAAGAAACAGCGCGCTTGCAATCATGAGGATTACTTGCAGGCGCCGGCTTTCTTGTTGTTCTGAACGTATCAGATCGATACCGGCACTTTGGTGCTTCGCTTGGGTACGCAAAATTTTTACCTGGTTTTGTAGCTCCCGGTTATGGAATTCTTCGCTTAGTTCTTGTAGCGCACCTTGTCTCTCCATTTGCCGTAAGGTGTCCTTTGCAGCGATATAAATTTTGTAGTATTTGGTGCTGTTTTCAAAATCCTCAATCTCATTGTATTCGGTGGCCAAGTTGCCACTTAATTTGGAGATGTTGGCTAGTTCGTTTTGATGAACTGCTAACTCATAGGCTTCCGTTAGGTATTCAAGCCCTTCTTGTTTGCGGTTGTTGTCACAAAGCAATTGGCCCAAGCCCTGCAAAGCTTTTTGTTTTGATTTTGTTGCTTCTGCTTTTCGAGCAAGGTCAAGACATCGGCGAAAATAAGACTCACTTTTTTCAACATTGCCTTTGGCAAGATAAACCAATGCAATACCATGAAGGATGGTGGCCTCTGCTGACGGGTATTTGTTGGCGGGCAGGTGAGACAGAGCTAATTGGTAATTTTGAATGGTGGAGTCGAGCAGATAATTCACCTTCGATTTTTCTTCTGCATTATCGTATCGGAGCAGGTAGTTATTGGCCAAGTTGTGATGATAAGCAGGAAGTCGGTTGTACAGTTCTAACTTATTAGCCAGGCGTATGTTTTCCTGCAAATAATAGGCGGCTTTATCGAAAATGTATAGTTTGTTGTAAAGAGCAGCAATGTTGTTATTTACTGCAAGCATCGAGCGCGGGTTGTTCTCCTTGGCTTTGTACTCTTTTGCTTTGATGTAATACTCCAATGCTTTTGTATAGTCTCCTTGACGTTTGTACACAACTCCCCGGTTGGTGAATGCTTTCCCGAGTCCATTGTTGTCATTGAGATTCTCATATATAGCCTCGGCTTTGCCATAAATCTCCAGGGCATTTTCGTAATTTCCTAGGTTTTTGTGTATGATGCCCTCGATTAAATAGATGCGGGCAATCTCTGCGTCGGATGCAGATACATCCCCATCTCTTGTTTGTTGAATGTAATAAAGTACGCTGTCCGGGGTAACTCTGTAAAGTTTCCTTATATGTTTATTGAACAGTTTGGCATCAGCAGTGCTGAATGTGTTTTTTTGGGTAACAAGACGAAGTGTATCTAAAGATGCATCAATATCTTGCCCGGCAGTAGGTATGTGCCAGGCAAGAATGCATGTTATGAGAGTAATATATCTTTGAATTGTTTTCAGCATTATCGAATCGATTAATGATCGTCTTCCTCAAAATCGTCTGGATTTAAAGGAGTATCGATGCTGCCGCCATCGCCATTACGTAATGAATTTGATTTGGGATCTTTTACGCGAACTACAATTTTTTCGTAACTTTTGGGATCGTCGGTTTTCAAATTAACGGTAAATTCACCCATGAAACGGTCTTTCTCCGGGTCACGCATATTATCAAGTTTTTTAATAATTAAGTTTACCACCCAGTTTTTGCCTTCCTCTGCCTGTATTTCATCAACAAAGCTATAGTAAGCAGGTAGTTCGATGATAGAATTAACTACCCAACGATTGTCTTTTGTGTAATGAATGCCATTAACATAAGGTTTGAATTGTCTCATAATTTTAGTAATTAAGATTTAGTTTTAAAAAATGTAGTTAAATTTATTCAACTTTTTACACTCTGCAAATTAAAATGGAATTTAACCCACTAAAACCTCTTTACTATGTTTTATTTTACAGTACATGACAAAACTGTAAATAATTGGAAGTCAGCCAAATAATCCGTTAAGATATTTGATTAAAATCCTGATATTCAGTATTTTGATCAATATTTCGAAGTCATTTGTAAAGGATATGAATATCAAGGTTGGGACTGCTATTTTTGTCCGGAGGGTCAGATAAGCTAAATTTTTTCATTTAGCAGATATGGGAAGAACAAGAACAAAGTACGACAAAGAGTTTAAGATGATAGCAGTTAACCTTTGTTATACTGGGCAGCCTGCAACACAAGTAGCAATGGACTTAGGAATCAGGCCAGAATTGATAAGTCGATGGAAATGAGAATATGAAGCGAATAAAAATGGTAGCTTTTCGGGGCATGGCAGAGCTGTAATGACAGATGCAGAAAAAGAGGTAGCCCCTTTGAAAATGGAACTTAAAGAAGCTTAAATTGAAAGGGATATCTTAAAAAAGGCGGTGAGCATTTTCTCCAAGAGCGACAGCAAAAAATACGAATTCATAAAAAGGTATCAGAGAAAATTTGCTGTTGAGAAGATGTGTGAGTTGTTAGGTATTGGAAGAAGTAGCTATTAAGAATGGTTGAAAAGAAAACCTTCCAAACGAAGCATTGAAGCCTGCCGTGTTTAATCTGAAGTAAGTCGGATTTATAATGCCAGTAGAAAAGATACGGCAGTCCTAAAATTGCAGTAGAACCAAAAATAGAGAATAATTTTTTGTATCATAAAGATAGTAAAGATGCAGATGCTTAGGCAGTCCCTCTTGTATAGCTGCCACTCACCAGCACCGCCCCGGAGTTAAGTATTGGTGGCACG
The DNA here is from genome assembly GCA_046482785.1 of Salinivirgaceae bacterium. Lineage (GTDB taxonomy): Bacteria > Bacteroidota > Bacteroidia > Bacteroidales > Salinivirgaceae > Salinivirga. The sequence continues at coordinate 610 of JAWOEM010000155.1, read as the reverse complement.
TATGCCTAAAATCCTTCTGGAATGTCGGTGCCGCATACTATTACTGGGGCATGTGGCTCATACCAATACCAAATTGAGGAAGGGGGTTGAATGTATATCTAATTTGTTTTTCAATGTATATTTCCAATGCTTCTGAAAGGAAGTATTTGGAAAATTAACCGGACGAAAGTCCGGTTTTTTGCTTTACGGTTGTTTATCTCGCCTAAGGCAAGATTTGAATGTTTCGCAATTATATGGCACGTGTTGTTTTCGTGTTTTTATTGCCTTGCTGTTTTACGCCAAAATGCGTGGATGTATACGGTTTTTGGGTATTGTTTAATGCAGGTGAAGGTTTGTGTCACAGTGTTTCGCAGTGTTGCTCACAGGGTAACACAGAGTCGTTCTGAGTGGCCCGCCCGCTGAGAGAGTCCCGAAGGGACGATAGTATTGTAGCCTATAGCACCAAACAGAGCCAAAGCCCTGAAAGTGCGATATTATAACATTATTCATCCCGGCAATTAATTTTTATGCATATCCGTTTTTGCACCTAAAAACAAACTAATGAATTGAAAATCAATAATAATGCCCCAAACCCAAAAGCGAGCAGTTGATTTTCTTCTCTCACTTTAGG
>JAWOEM010000056.1:0-3095 GCA_046482785.1 Salinivirgaceae bacterium | reverse complement strand
TAGCATAAAGCCAAATAAACATCGTCAAGCGATGTTCCGGACATAATTACAAGTATGTTCATCTTCTTATTTTTTTACCATTTGAATACCGCGTGATGAAAAAGCAACGTTCGTTGATTGTCACCGTACGAAGATACAGGGAAATCTAAAAATAATCAACCATTATTAAAGGACGGGGCTACGCAGCAATACTCTTGTTTTCGACCGAATTACTAACGTTTCGATGTAGCATCGGAATAAGTAAATGCTACCCTTTTCACGCTGTGGTTATGTTTGTTGTCTTCTACTACAATTTTCAACATGAACTCGTCGGCATCAGGTAGATGTTCGTCAAAAACATACTGTATTAAGTCATTTTTTGCATCGTATTCAAAAAGCACCCATGTATCATTAATAAAGCCGTTATACGATTTTATTCCGGTTTCGGCATCGTTAACTTTTATGCTGATTTGCGAATCGCTAATCATATCCTTACCATCATAGATATTTAAAAATGTAATTTCGGGAGCAACCGTATCGGCCATTAAGGCATAAGAACCAAAATTTCTGATGCGAGTATGTGCCCAGCCGTCGGCAATGCGAATATTCGATGAGGCCGCGTAGGTATAGCCATTATCGGCTACCGAAGCCAGATAGATTTTATCTTTCAATGCTTCAGGAACATCGAGTGCTTTAAGAGCGATATTGAAATGTTTGTGTAATGGTTCATTGCTTGTATGAAGCGTGTGTATATCGCTAAACATTTGTTCGGTACCAGTTCTTTTCTCGTAGTTGAAGAAAACATCTCGGTAAAGCGCATTTCGGGGAAAGGTTAAAATAACATCGCTACGCTGAAACTGGTTGGTTTTTCCTTCTCGTAGAACCTGAGCAGCCGCAGGTCGCTCAGGTTTATTGTTCGATGCATAGCCACGCAATGTAAAACGGAGGGTTGATGTATTTCCGTACACATCTTGAGCAATAACCTCAACAGGAATCTCTTCGCCCGGTGCCACGTATAACCGGCCATTGTCTTCTATCGTTTTGTAACCGCTAAATTTATTTCCGTTATCTAAAAAGCAGCGATGAGCTTTAATTTTATCCGTCATTTTTAAATCGTAATCCATATGACTGAGAATATATCGATTTTCTGCAAAAGACAATTCATCCATAGTGAACTGATAAATAACCCGGTTATTGGCTTTTACTTTCAAATCGTACACGCCACACCTGTTATAGCTTCCATTTAAGTAGTCGTTCACATGAACACCTATACCAATAGTATCAGCTACCTCAATAATATTGTAACCCTTAACAGTGTAGTTGTTATTTAATCGGCTTAATCCGAATATTTTCCGATTTCCCGCACGTTCAATTTCACTCATTGCCGATTGTGGGTAAAGCAATAATCGATGAAACCGTGGGGCGATATTATCTTTGATATCAAAATTCCAAAATAATGGGTTTTGCGGTTTTTCATTGGCTGTCTTCCGAATTTCGAAATGCAAATGTGGCCCCATACTGCTTCCTGAGTTTCCACTCAACCCAATTACATCGCCTTTCTCTACCTGAATTAAATTTTCCGTCGGAAAAAGGTCTACAGCAAAATTTCTCCTTTCGTATTGCACTTCGCGTACGTATTGTTCAATCTGAATATTAAATTTATCCAGATGTGCATAAACCGAAGTGTATCCATTGGGATGTCGAATATACAAAGCATTGCCGTAACCATAGGGCGACACCTTTATGCGCGAGACATAGCCTCCATCAATGGAGTAAATGTTAAATCCCGTTTGTGCTTGTGTTTTGATATCGATACCGGTATGGAAATGACTGCCGCGTAGCTCTGCAAAGTTACCACTCAAGAGCATCTCAATATCAACCGGAGCTATAAAGTCATCAAACCGCTTCACCGGCTTTTGAGCATTTACGGCTAAGGAGGCAAGAAATAAGTTGGAGATAAGTAACACTATAATTAATCGTGGAGAAAAATCCATTGGATGCGTTCATTTAGTTTATTCGACAACAAAAATACCATCGTTTCCTTTATATGCAAAAACCTTGATCAAAGTTTCATTATTTCATTTCTAAATTTTGTAGTTTCGGTATGGATTGCTGAAATAGAAGAGCCAGAAATATGTGTTCAACCTGAATTGATTTGTTCCGGCAATTCCGGAGTGGTTTAGGCCAATAACTTCGTTTTAAACTGTCAATTTCTTTCATCACAATCCCTTAGTCCAAATTCTTTTCCCGTCAAATGTTACGGCAATCTTCATAATATTTTCACACCCTTGTTGGCGCAACGCCGCTTCGTATTGGCGATCTTCAATTTGCTTTAGAGCAGAATCTAAAGCCTGCTCTGTGGTCTCTTCATTAAAATCATCTATTGATTTTAATTCCATTATAATGGCATTTCTACTTTTGTCTTTCGGTATAATGGCAATATCGTACCGTCCGTAACCTGATTCTTTTTCAGAAGTAATATCGTATTCGTCTCTCAAGTTTATTAACATGCCCAGCAAAAATGCTTGGTAAACACGCTCAACTTCTTTGGTTTTTTTGGGCAAATGAAAGTACGATAAGCTTTCTGTAACAAATTTAGATAAGATACGGGTAAATAATGGAATATCAGCCGACAGGAGTGCTTTTAGCATTGCATCTAAATCGCTACTGCCAACGGTGTCGTCAAACCATTTCTTTATTACATCTTGATAAATGATGCGAAGTTCATTGTTCGGGATTTCAATTTTGTAATTATTCCGCAATTGTACCTTTCCTACATATTTTGCCTTCAAATACCCTGTTTGTAAGAAGAACGAAATAATGGTTTCGGCGGAAGTTTCAATATTTTTAAACGAAATATTTTCATCAATGACAGAATAGACCTCTTCGTTATTAATCAACTGCCCTATTTTCTGCTTTACACTTTCATTGGCTTTGCGAATAAAACTATGGACTAAGTCGTTTGAGCTGGTATTGATCCAATAGTTATTATATCGGCCTCTTTCATCAACAAAATTTATAATCGACCAAGGGTTGTAAATATCAATATTGCCAAAATAGTAGCCGTTATACCAACTTTTAACGCCTTCGGCATGGTCGGCTAAATTGTAATCTTG
>JAWOEM010000011.1:0-4387 GCA_046482785.1 Salinivirgaceae bacterium | reverse complement strand
AAGCTGACCCCACTAACGGAAGCTTGAATTTGGTGTTTTTTGAGGTTAAAAAAAGCATGACATTCCGGCGGATGTTGACCCTCTGACCATGCCGGATTTTACTATTTTTTTGAAAAAATACCCGCCATTCTCATGCCCGACAGCCAAAGCCTAAAAAAAGTAGACAGGCCCAAATAGCCTTCGATAATTTTTGTTGCATTTGGAAAGTAATTACTGAACCACACGTATCCGTTTTTTTAATGGTTACAAAAAAACAGATAAGCGAACATAAAACATGCGCTTATCACCGGAACGGTGGGTGGCTATAGAGAGTTAATAGTAGATATATAAATACGTTAAGTGGCAGGCAAAAAAACAGCGTAAGTTCCACTTAAATTGGAATTATATTTCTATCTTTGTTCCAAAATATTGACAATTGAAAATATTACGCAAGGACAAACTATTAAAGCTTAAACGAAAGAATCAAGGAAACTTGAAACTAACGAAAGCGATTGATAAATTAATTGAAGATATTGAAAGCTCAAATTGGAAAAGTAAAATGGAACTTATTGAGGCCAGACCAGATGCGGATAGAGTTCATAATGAAGACATTTTCTTTTTTGACATCAATATACACAGAACTTTAACTCTTATTGTGTTCAAGAAAGAGTATGCTGAAATCCTTTGGGTCGGGAATCATGAAGAATATGACTCTAGGTTTAAAGGAAATAAGAAAACAATTGAATCTTGGTTGCGTAATCATGGAAAAATTAAGTAAAATGGACAAGTTAGAAATTGACAACATATTGAAAATTGACGAATTGAATAACGAACTCGAATATGAAAGAGCAACTTCAATTCATGGAAAATTGCGGTGGATGGTTGAAGAAGATAATTCTTTAGAACCTGTTCGTCAACATTTATTTGTTCTTCTTGAAAAGTACCAATCGAAACATTGGGAAAATGAATTAGAAATAACTGAAGAACAAATTAAAGAAAGTGATAATGCTGAAAAAATAGTTGGCGCTGAAAATATTTTTATTCATAAGCGGAAAGAATTAATAAAAAGTAAGCTTAAAGAAAACGAAATTACACAAAAAGACTTAGCGAAATTATTGGGACATAGACCCAATTATATGTCAGAACTTATGAATGGCGTTAGACCTTTTTCACGAGACGACATAGTAGTGATTCATCGCTTATTTGGGATTGACTTTAATGATTTAATACCTCCGTTTTTGAAAAAAGAAGTTACAAATCATATAAAAATGACTCTTGGAGAAATGAAGAATAAAAAAGTCAAACTTAAAATGAATGATTTAGAGGCTGTATAAAGCCCGCCACCGTTTAAAAAAGAACAAACAGAAGAAGTATTAAGCATGTTTATTTCAAAGGAAAATGGCCTTAAACTGTCGTCAACTTATCTTTCAAAAATCGAGCGGTATGCGACTGCTTGCATTTTATCAGATCCTCGGGTTTTCCTTCAAAAATTAGTTCTCCGCCACCGTCGCCTCCTTCGGGTCCGAGGTCTACAATCCAATCGGCCGATTTTATTACCTCTGGATTATGCTCAATAACAATTACCGAATGCCCGTTCTCTATCAGTGCATTAAATGCCTTGAGTAGCTTGCCAATATCATGAAAATGCAGACCTGTGGTGGGCTCATCAAAAATAAAAATAAGCGAATCGCTCGTTTGATCTTTCGATAGAAACGAGGCCAGTTTAACACGCTGACTTTCGCCTCCCGACAGCGTGCTCGACGATTGCCCGACTTTTACATATCCCATGCCTACATCGAGTAATGGTTGTAGTTTTTTGGCTATTTTGGCGGCATGGCCTTTATTGTCGGCACTAAAAAATTCAATTGCCTCTTCAATGGTCATGTCCAGAATATCGAAAATGGATTTTTCCCGGTATTTTACTTCAAGTACATCATCTTTAAAGCGTTTCCCTTTGCAGGCATCGCAAACCAGTTCTACATCGGCCATAAACTGCATTTCCACTTTTATGATGCCTTCGCCCTGGCACTCTTCGCATCGGCCACCGTCCACATTAAACGAGAAATGAGCAGGTTTATAGTTTTGTTGCTTGGCCAGTTGCTGCGATGCAAACAGGGCGCGCACATCGTCGTAGGCTTTTAGATAGGTAACCGGATTACTTCGCGACGATTTTCCAATGGGGTTCTGATTTACAAATTCAACGCCTTTGTGCAATTTCAGATCGCCTTTCAGCGCTTTAAAATCGCCTTTTTCTGTGCTGTAACCCTGGTAGTGCCGCTGTAGAGCAGGGTATAAAATGTTTCGGATGAGCGATGATTTTCCGCTGCCGCTAACCCCTGTAACCACACTCAGCGCCTGCAACTGAATGCGCACATCAATATTTTTTAGGTTATGATGTCGTGCACCTTCAATGGTAATAAAATTGCTGTTTACCCTACGGCGCTCGGGGAGTTCAATTGCTTTTCGCCCCGTTAGATAATCGGCTGTAAGACTATTTTGAGCTTTCACCAGCTCCTCGCATGTACCCTGAAATACCACCGATCCGCCAAGCGATCCGGCCAACGGCCCGATGTCAATTATTTGATCGGCCTTGCGCATGAACTCCTCTTCGTGCTCAACCACAACAACGGTGTTGCCGAGTTTTTTCAAATCCTGAAGCACCTGTATCAGATTGTCGGTATCGCGCGGGTGAAGCCCAATGCTGGGTTCATCTAAAATGTATACCGAACCTACCAAGCTGCTGCCTAGCGATGTGGCCAGGTTAATACGTTGCGATTCGCCACCCGAAAGCGTCGATGACTGCCTGTTAATTGTTAAATAGCTCAATCCCACATTATTCAAAAATTGTAGCCGGTTGGTAATTTCTTGCATAATACGTGCAGAAACTTCCCGGTCGTGCTCGTCGAGCGTAATATTCTCAAAAAATGGAAGTAATTTATTTACAGGCATCTGTACCAATTCCTGTATGTTTCTATCGTCTATTTTAACATATTGGGTTTCTTTGCGCAAACGCGATCCCTTGCACTCCGGGCATTGTGTTTTTCCGCGATAGCGACTCAGCATTACCCTGTATTGAATTTTGTATGCCTTTTTTTCCAGGTATTCAAAAAACTTGTTCAGTCCTTTAAAGTGCTTGTTTCCATCCCATAGCAGTTGCCTTTGTTCTTGCGTAAGGTCGTGATATGGCTTGTGTATCGGAAAATCAAACTTATCGGCATTGTATATCAGTTCATCTTTCCATTCGCTCATTTTTTCGCCTTTCCAGCAAATAATGGCTTCGTCGTACACAGAAAGACTTTTGTCGGGCACCACCAAATCTTCATCAATGCCAATGGTTTGGCCGTATCCGTCGCAACGGCGGCATGCGCCCAGCGGATTGTTAAAACTAAAAAAGTGTTCGTTGGGCTCTTCAAAAACAATTCCGTCCATCTCAAACCGATTCGAGAAATCGCGTTTAGTTTTTTGATCGTCCATCACCATAATCGTGCATGTACCGTGTCCTTCGAAAAACGCAGTTTGAATGGAATCGGCCATTCGGCTAACGTTGTCTTCGTCTGTTTTGGTTACCACCCGGTCAATGACCAAATACACGTCGGTACATTTTTTGAGATGCGTAACGTCAGTGATTTCGGCAAGTTGCAGGGTGTCTTCCCCACAAATTATTCTGTTGTACCCCCGCATTTGCAGTCGCTCCAACGTATCGTCGCTAAACTTAACCGGCGATAGAATCATTGCTTTTTGGTCGGGAATATCTTTTATCAAAAAATTCACCACATCGGTAACCGAATCTTTCTTAACCTCTTGACCCGAAACCGGAGAGTAGGTGTGCCCAATGCGAGCATAAAGCAATCGCAAATATTCATATATTTCGGTCGATGTACCCACGGTCGAGCGTGGGTTGCGCGTGTTTACCTTTTGCTCAATGGCTATTGCAGGCGGAATACCTCGAATATAATCCACTTCGGGCTTGTTTATTCGCCCCATAAATTGCCGTGCGTACGACGATAAACTTTCTACATAACGGCGTTGCCCTTCGGCGTATAACGTATCGAAAGCCAAACTCGACTTTCCCGAACCGGAAACACCGGTAATGACAATAAATTGGTCGCGTGGAATTTTCACGTCAATGCCTTTTAGGTTGTGAACACGGGCATTGGCAATATCGATATAGCTTTTCGCAGATGTCTTTTTCACGTGTGTGGCTTTCTTTTTATGCTTGAAAATTAATTGTTCACTTTCGTGATGTGGTTTATTTCTTTCCCCTATTAATACTGGGGGCGTTGGTTATTCGTGTGCATGCGTAATCTAATTCGCCCTAGTGTCCTGTCAACACCCAAATAATGCACCAAGTCTTGTTCTTTTACGGTTTTGCTTTGCATTAAAAAGATTCACGTAGCTATGGCTATGC
>JAWOEM010000007.1:0-9332 GCA_046482785.1 Salinivirgaceae bacterium | reverse complement strand
AGGTGATCCCCATAATATGGCGAGAGATTTTTATAAGATACTGGGGGTTTCAAAGGATGCCTCCCAGGAAGACATAAAAAAGGCCTATCGTAAGCTGGCCCGGAAATGGCACCAAAAATTTCACATGAGCCTACAAAAAAGTCAATTTTCTTCGTCGCTATCAGGAGACCCCTTGTACTGCAAAAGCTTCGCGAAGGCGATTCGGGAAAGCAATCTACTCTGATAATCAACACAAAAAGATTGCTTCACTCCAATCGTAATCAAGTTCCCGGGAGTTTCCGTAACAGCCTCTTACAATAATTAGGAAAGTATTACTAAACTGTATTTTACAAAACATTTTAATCCGAAAACACAGATAATTGCTACCTTCGGCAAAATCGACAAACATTTTGGCATTATGATTCCAAAAAATAAAAAAATACTGAACGATCCGGTCTATGGGTTCATAACTATTCCTGACGGAATAATGTACGAAATAATTCACCACCCCTGCTTTCAGCGATTGCGCAGAATACGACAATTGGGCATGACAAGCTTGGTGTATCCGGGTGCAACCCACACCCGCTTTTTGCACACCATGGGTACATTTCATTTAACCATGAACGCCATTGCCACTCTAAAAGAAAAAGGGATTGCAATTACCGAAAAAGAGGTGGAGGCCGTATTATTTGCCATTTTACTCCACGATATTGGGCATGGTCCGTTTTCTCATGCGCTGGAAAACACCATTGTAACAAACATAGAACACGAGCACCTTTCGGTGGCATACATGGAATATTTCAACAAACGCTATAACGGGCGACTCTCCATGGCGATCGAAATTTTCAATAATACCTATGAAAAACATTTCCTACATTCCATTATCAGTTCGCAGCTCGATACCGACCGGCTCGATTACCTGAAACGCGACAGCTTTTTTACGGGAGTTTCAGAAGGCGTGGTGAGTACCGACCGAATAATAAAAATGTTTAATGTGCGCAACGATGAGTTGGTTGTAGATATTAAAGGAATTTATTCTGTGGAAAAGTTCCTGATTGCCCGCCGTCTCATGTATTGGCAGGTGTATTTGCATAAAACCGTAGTGGCATCGGAAATGATGCTTCGAAAAATTATTGCCCGGGCACGCCAACTGACCATGGGCGGAGAAACACTCTGGGCTCCGCCGACATTTCAATATTTCTTATCGTGCAATGCATTCGAAATAAACGATACCCTTCTGGATAACTTTGCCGTATTGGACGATGATGATGTAGTAGCATCGGTAAAAGTATGGCAAAACCACCACGATATGGTTATCAGCAAATTAAGCACCATGTACACCAATCGTCAATTATTTAAAATTGAACTGCGAAACAAACCTTTTACACCAGAAGAAATAGCTACCGTAAAAGCAAAAACGGCCACTTATTATGATATATCACTGCAAGAATCGGAATACTTTGTAGTTTCCGACATTCTGACCAATAATGCCTACCGACCCGATAGCGGAAAGATTTCGATACTTTTTAAAGATGAACGTGTAGAAGATCTGGAAAATGCTTCGGACATGTTTGATCACGGGGCATTACAGCAAACAGTAAAAAAATACTTTTTGTGCCACCTAAATTTCGCACGGATTTAATTTTTCAGGGGAAAAATCCTTGCGAAATTTAGGTTAACCCCGACTTATGAAATCACCTGTTTGGGTGAAGTATCGAGATCAAACAGGATGATTTCGTTAGTCGAATCGGTAGGAATAGAGCTATTATCATTATTTTTTTCTTGCGGATTTTGGGTGCTACCCGAAAGAATTGGTCTAATTTTCGTAGTTTTGTACATTACCAAAATTATTTAACCATACACCAACAACCAGAATTCTATGGAATTTACAGCTCAACAAATTGCCGAAGCCTTAGAAGGCTCTGTAGATGGCAATACAGAAGAAAAAGTTTCCAATGTATCGCCCATTGAACAAGGCCAGACGGGAACATTAAGCTTTTTATCGAACCCTAAATACACCGATTATATTTACTCGACAAACGCCAGTATTGTTATTGTAAACGAAGATTTTAAGCCCGAGAAACCCGTTAACGCTACGCTCATTCGTGTAAAAGATGCGTATCAGGCTTTCGCATCGCTGTTAAGTATGTACGAACAAGCCAAACCCATTCCGGTTGGAATCGATGAAATGAGCAAAATACATGCTGATGCCAAAATCGGGAAAGATGTTTTTATCGATACATTTGCGGTAATCGGCAGAAATGCAAAAATTGGCGATAAGGTGCAAATTCACGCACAAGCCTACATTGGCGATAACGTAACCATTGGCGACGGGTCGATTATTTATCCGGGTGTAAAAATTTATCACGATTGCCATTTGGGCAAGCAGGTAACCATTCATGCTAACGCAGTAATTGGTGCCGACGGATTTGGATTTGCTCCCAAAAAAGGCGAAAACTTTCAGAAAATTCCACAGGTTGGAAATGTAATAATCGAAGACCACGTAGAAATTGGGGCCAACACGTGTATCGACCGTGCTACAATGGGAAGTACAATAATTAAAGAAGGCGTAAAACTCGATAACCTGATACAAATTGCACACAATGTGGTAATTGGCGAGCACACCGTAATGGCATCGCAAACAGGGATTAGCGGATCTACGAAAGTGGGAAAAGACTGCATGTTTGGCGGTCAGGCAGGCTCTGCCGGACACATTACCATAGGCGATAATGTGAAGGTTGGCGCACAAGCGGGTATTGGAGGCAATATTAAATCGAACGAAATTGTACTGGGTTCACCGGCCATAAACTACAGCGTAGAACGCCGGGCGATGATTGCATACCGTAATCTTCCGGAAATGTGGAGAAAAATCAATAAATTGGAGAAACTTTTAGACAAATAGATCCGTAACAGGTTTTTTATGCACATTAGAACCCTCATACCGCTACTACTAATTGTACTGGCAAGTCATGTAAAGTTGGCTGCACAGGTGTACAAGCTGTATGAGGGTGATACAATAAATCGCGTAGACGAAAACACAAAAAAACAAGGCGATTGGAAGTACTTTCACGATAATGGAAAGAATATCAGTTCTGAAGGGTTATATGTAAACAATTCTAAGCAAGGTGTTTGGATTAATTATTACGAAAACGGCAACCGCAAAAGTGAAGTTACCTACAAGAAAGGAAAGCCTATTGGCCCTGCTAAGTTTTATTACGAAAATGGTCATGTAAAAGAAACCGGAACCTGGCTCATAAAACATTGGATTGGCGAATACCATTACTACTACGAAAACGGCAATCCTTCTTACCAATTCTATTTCGATGCCGAGGGGAAACGCACCGGCGAGCAACTCTACTTTTATGAAAGCGGCGCACTAATGATTGCCGGCGATTGGGAAGACGGCAAAAAAGCCGGTGTACTTACCGAATTTCATGAAGACGGTAGCGTAAAAAACGAAAAAATATTCGTGGATGGCGACTACAAGAAAGGCGAATCGAAAGAGTACGAACCGGGCGAAAAGGAGGCCGACGAAAAATATAAACAAAAATCGGAAAAGTTACTTTACACCGGAAATTACCGCAAAACCAGCCCGGAGGGCTACCTCCTGCAACGCGGCTATTTTAAAGACGGCGAACTGGTTACCGGGAAATGGCATTTTTACGATGTCAGCGGAAAACGGTTTATGACAAAAGTACTCGAAAACAAAGCCGTTGTAGACACCATTTTTTACGATGGCAATACCCCGCCCGCGCCGGAAGAAGAGTAGGGTGATTATGGAGTTCTATTTCCCAACAATTGTATGATTTTCATTATCGTATTTGTAGTTAACAATTTTTCCATTAATTACTAACTCAACAGCTTGTTCAATAACTTCAAAAGGCGCGATGAACCATTCACGAGGTGTGTGACGTTTCCCATTTTCATCGAACACATCAATTTCAAGGCATGAATTGCCAAAAAAATTGTGTAATAGTTGCTCTAATTTCTGCGGATTCATATTGAAGCATTTCCAAGTGCCTTTAATGCTTACCGGAGCCATTAAATAGGTAGGTTCTTTTTCAGCATTTTTGATTCTTTCTTCAACATCTGTTTTAGAAAAGCCAACTTTATACAGGTTTTGAATTTGAGAAATCCTTTTGTCCTCACTTTTTGACTTAAGCACATAAATGTAACCGGCTTCTTTGTCTTGGTCTGTTACTGAACTAAAACTTTCCATAAACCCTTCGTTCACTTTTTCAATGTTTTCAGTTACTGCTTTACCATTGGCATATAATATTTTCTCAACAGAGCGTTTTAACATATTTGACTCAGTTCCATTTTCAAAAATGCAACGAGTGCGGCCGTCTTCACGAACCCTTGTGCCATCTGGTTTGTAATGCTCTTTATGCGAAATTCGAATCTCTTCCAAATAAAACAAGACTCCATTATGCACGTAATAGGCGTTCTCTTTTAGGTTGTCTTGTCTAAAATCAACTAGTTTTCTTTTGCCATCGGCTAAATCTTTTTGAACTGACTTGAATTTAGGTTCGTATTTGTCAAATTCTTTACACGGTTTACGGCGTGCAACAAAATCTGCTCTTGCTCTGTCGTATTCTTTCGGCGTGTGTTTAAATTCGAATAATCCTTCATCATCGCCACCTAAAATATCGAGTGAATCGTCTTCCAGAATATCATCTATAGACTTAATATCTTTCGACTTTCTATACTCACCAGGTGTCTCATTTACCTGACCGGGTTCAACTTCCGGCAATAAATTATGTATATCATGTGGTTTTAGTTGCTCAACTTTTTGCAAATTCTCACGCAAACTTTTTAAACGTGAATACAACTGATATTCTGATATGCTTGCCGGATTAGGTTCTGGCTCTTTGCCCTTACCTTCAACAAAACTGTTTATTTCTTGAAAAGAAGCCAACAAACGTTCGTCAGCAGTGCGCGTATTCGACTTTCTTGGCTTAATATTGAGCAAGCCTAACGGATCGTTCTTAAAAATTTCATTTAACGTTTTTTCCTTATCCATTCTCTGCACGTTTACGTTTTTCTTCTTTCAAATAAATAATACATTCAGCCATCCGTTTTTCCAATGGGTCATTAGAATTTAGCGTTGGCTGTCTGTTATAGGTTTTGATAAATTCCTGAATCTTTGGCCATAACAATATCGCTTCCTCAAAATCCATTTTTATCCGGGTTGCTTCAATATGATCCTGAATAACTTTGAGAACCTTTGTTGTAACCGATTTTGAAAGAATTTCATAGGCTTTTTGAAACGGATTTACTTTGTCTATCAGGTCGATGTGAATATCATCAATATCGATAAAAGAGCCTGCCATTTTAATAAACCGCTTATCGCTCGCTGGTTCGTCTTTTTGCTGATCGTTAGATTTTGGTACTTTATCGATCATACTGCCAAAATCTTTTGTTTCTGATTCGGTTAAATCGGGGTAAACCGTTTTTATAACTTTGGGGATAAGAGCGTCCTTTATTTCATTGACATCCTTGTCGTTTTTTAGTGCATTTTGTACCTCGTCACTCTCCCGAAGGGCCTGTTTAATTTCATTAAGGTCGACAATATTGTTGTTTTTAATCAACGATTCAACAACCAAATATTGACGTACCTCCTCTATTTGTTCTTCCTTTAAGTCAGGGTATTTATTTTTAATGACTTCAGGTATCAGCTTTTTGTTCATGTATTCCGGATCGATTGACCCCATAATGCCTTTTCGGATTTTATCGTCTTGCAACACATTTGCTTTTAAATCGTTAATATCGGATTCCAAAATATCTTTTACGCGTTTTGAACTTGGTTCTTTTAATCCCCTGATTTTTATTTCGCCCGGCGTAGGTTGATTATCATCATCTTTTTTGGTTTTAAACTTCCAATTTGGAGCTAAAACCTGCTCCATAAGCAAGGAGGCTGTTATAGCCTTCAGCATATTATTTACAGATAACTTAACTAAATCATCTTCGGCATCGGGTTGAGCAATCAGATTTGTAAATTGTGCATGGGTTTTATTATTGCTATCACGTGTTGCACGGCCAATTATTTGAATAATTTCGGTGAGCGAGCCTCTATAACCAACTGTCAATGCGTGTTCGCAAAATGGCCAGTCGAATCCTTCTTTGGCCATACCCAATGCAATAATCAAATCCACATCATCAACAGTGCTTGTATTGCGAAGGTAATTCACAATTTTATCGCGCTCTTTCTGATTGTCTTCTACCAGGTCTGCAATTTTAAGCATTTTGCCATCGGAATGGCGCTTTACATGAATTATGCCTGTCTCCTTGTCCTGTTTTACAACCACTCCAATGGAATCAAGGATAAAACCGACTTCGTTATGTTTATCTTTGGTCGATTCGCCCGAATTGACATTGGGAATGTGAAGAATGGTTTTCTGATCGGTATTCAGTATTTCCAATATGGCCTCAGTATATCTACCTTGATAGAAATGATACCCAATTCCCAGTGATTTTAAATACTCGTACCCGTTTAACTGCTCGTAGTAGTTGTAGGTTACTTTAGTGAATTTTTCTTCATCTTCCGGCAATAGCACAGGAACACTATCTCCACGAAAATATGAACCTGTCATAGCTATAATATGCGCTGTTGATTTTCGCATGATATTACGAAGCAGCTCTCCAAGCCGATTAGTTACAGTATCAGCCGACACATGATGAAATTCATCAATGGCAATTAATGTATTGTCAAATACGTTTTCTTCTAATTCTTCGCAAGCAAAGCGGAATGTGGCATGTGTGCATATTAAGATTTGCTCATTGTCTTTCATGAAATTACGAAATGCCTGAACCTTGCTTTGACTGGCATCGCTGCCGGTGTTACATAGATTATATTTATCGTTTGGTTGCCAATCCGCAAAGAAACCAAACTTCTTTAATTCCGTAGGAGCAAAAGAACTACCGATGGAGCGTTCAGGAACAGCTACAATTACTTTTTCGATGCCCTGGTTTACCAATTTATCCAAACCTAAAAACATTAATGCCCGCGATTTTCCCGAAGCAGGAGGCGATTTTATCAAAAGGTATTGAGCATCGCGGTGCTCAAAAGCACGTTCTTGCATTTCGCGCATGCCATATTGGTTGGTGCTTTTGCTTTGTCCGGTTTGCTGGTAGTGTACTTTTACTAAATCCATTTTAATGGTTATTTTTTAATGATAAAATCCAAGTTCGTCTAAAAACCCCTCTTGCCCATTCTTTGTTAATAATTCAGAAATACTGACAATCAGAATAAAAAGAAGAGTCTTTGACTAATAAATGTCTAAATCCGCGTCTAATTTTATGTCTAAATCTCGTTTAAATGATTTTTTTCATTTACACCCTACCAAAATACATATGCCTATATATCAAACAGATAGAAAATCCACCTCGTTTAAATCCCGTTTAAATCTCGTTTAAGTTGGTTTAAATTAAACCAGTTTCCATCTTCTTGATTCATCTAACGCTATTTTTCCATTTCGCTTAAGTTTTTGCAGCAAGTTCCTGATTTTATTTTTCTTCTGGGTATCATCTAAAATATCAGGTAACTTGTCAAGCAAGAGCTCACTAATATTTTTGTTTGAAGCTTTTTCAAATTTCTTTACATATTCGACGATAAGGTTCTCGTAGTATTCGTCATTAAATCCTTTGTTCTTTATATAACGCTCCTTTTCCCCAGTAAACCTTGCAACATTTGAAGAGATATGAATATTGGGTTTTCGTCCTTCAATTAGCTTCTTATCTCTTAATGTTTGTATTTCCGTATCGGTAAGTGCTTTCTTTTTTTGAACTTTATCCAACAATACGATTTCCTGTAAACGCAAATCGGGCATTTGCACCAATTTGCGGGCATAATATACATCCGTAACCTTTCCGATAATTGTAACGGTAACTTTCCTGTCTGCAAAAACGTACTCCGGCAAAGGGAAGTATTTGTTTTTTTGAATGACGAACATTTTCCGTATCCCGCTCCCTATTGTATCTATCATATTCAGGTTTACAATTGCATTTGACAGGAAAGGGTTTCTGTATTGTGTTTCGGGAGCATCGGATTCTATCACTTTCTCAATAGATTGGGGAATAAAATCACCGGCATTTGAAAATACTAAAAAACCGTCTTCACTCTCAACCAGATTAATTTTACCGCCCAAAGTATAATCCTGATGCGCAATACAGTTGTTTAATGCCTCTCTGATTGTAAAAGATTCATATTGGTTGACTTCATCGGGAAAAAGTGAACCTTCCTTCATGTAGCGGTATTTGATATTTCGTATTTTAGCATATACATTATCGACGTTCAAAAATAATGGGCAGTGAAAATGCTCATAATCTTTTTCTATGCCATCGCGGTCTTTCAGAATCCAGCTAATTTTAGAAGCAGCCGGATTAATATAATGCTCAGACTCTGATTTACCTAAAAGCAATATTGCGGTGTTTGTTATTTGCCCATTAATCGTAAGTTTTGCTTTGTTTAGAAAAGTGGCATCATTCCAGTTTTTCATATCTTCCCGAAGTCCGGGATTCTTTGCGGCATATTGAATTCTGGCTTTTGCGATGGCTTCTTCAGACAAATCATCAATTGTTGCATTGGGAATAATCCGGGCGCTCCAATCATCTTGCACTTGGTTTCTGATACGCTCAATTTTTTCAATGGATAATCCTGAAAGACTCTCGCCATTGCGGGCATAGTAATGGTTTTTCCATGCAACAGGCATTCCTCGCGGGGCAGCAGGAATTTCAAAAACAATAACTTTTCCTTTTGGTGTTATAATCCGTTCAGCTCTTATAAAATTCAGGGTTGGTGATGTGTGGTTGGCTATTTCTTGCTTGTATTCGTTAAGTTGTTTATCAGAAATGCTTGTACCCGCGATATTTTTTTCGTTATCGATACCAAAAACAATATAGGCACTATACTCCCCTTTCAGGTTTGCCTCGTTGCTCAATGCCGAAAAATACCTGCCCAGCTTATCTTTATCAAACTGGCGTTCGGCTTTTTTAAATTCCAAAACTTCCGTTTCAGTATTAGCATTTAATAATTGGAATAATAACTCCTTCATTTACTTTTTCTTTTTCCGTTTCTTCTTTTCCTTCGCAAATAGAGTTCCTTGCTCTTGTTCCTCCGCTATCATTTTCTCGTACAATTTAAACAAATAGGCCAGCCTTTCTTCATCGCTTTTAAAGGGTGTGCTGCGGTAGCATTTTTCGATGATACTATCGTTTTGTCGGTGTGCCTCACGCAAGCCTTCGGGCATTTTATCCGGGTCGTACAATTCCGCCATGGTTTTATCGGGGTGTTTCTCCCGTTCGTCGAGAATACGAAAAACTGCCTGTGTAATTTCGTTTTTGCGCTGGGTAGA
>JAWOEM010000545.1:0-15305 GCA_046482785.1 Salinivirgaceae bacterium | reverse complement strand
TTTTTGCCTTAACCCCATTTAACTTCACGGCTATTGCAGGAAACCTACCAACAGCTCCGGCAATGATGGGAAATACTGTAGTTTGGAAACCATCGAACACCCAAATTTATGCTGCACGCCTACTAATGGAAGTATTCCAAAAAGCCGGTTTACCGGATGGTGTTATTAATCTTGTTTATGTTTCGGGTCCTGTTGCCGGAGATGTGTTATTTAAACACCCCGATTTTGCCGGAATTCACTTTACAGGATCAACCGAAGTATTCCAAAATATTTGGAAAACAATCGGAAACAATATTCACCAATTTAAAGCTTACCCACGTATTGTAGGAGAAACAGGTGGAAAAGATTTTGTAATGGTTCACCCCAGTGCCGATGTGCCATCAACAATTACAGCACTTAGCCGCGGAGCCTTCGAGTACCAAGGACAAAAATGTTCTGCCGCATCGCGTGCATACATTCCCAAAAGCCTATGGCCTGCAGTTAAAGAAGGACTTGAGCGCGACATTAAATCAATGAAAGTTGGTGGAACAGAAGATTTTAGTAACTTCATTAATGCTGTAATCGACAAGGCTTCATTTGATAAACTATCATCAGCAATTGAGAAAATTAAATCGGACAGCAATGCCGAAATTGCTATAGGTGGCGAATACGACATGAGCAAAGGGTATTTTATTCACCCAACCGTTGCGGTTACCACAGATCCAAAATACTGGACAATGGAAGAAGAATTATTTGGGCCGCTACTGACCATTTATGTATACGAAGACAGCAAGTATGAAGAAACACTCGACATACTTGACGGCACCTCAATGTATGCGCTTACGGGAGCAGTATTTGCACAAGACCGTTATGCAATTGAAACAGCAGCAAAACGCTTACGCAATGCAGCCGGAAACTTCTACATTAACGACAAGCCAACCGGAGCCGTTGTTGGCCAGCAACCTTTTGGAGGTGCACGCGGTTCGGGTACAAACGATAAAGCCGGAGCAAAAATCAACTTATTACGTTGGGTATCTCCACGTACAATAAAAGAAACCTTTGTTCCCCCAACAGACTATCGTTACCCTTTCTTAGGCGAAGAATAAATTATTGAAAATCATTTAGCCCGATCACACTCGCTGTGTTTCGGGCTTTTTAAAAAGAAATACCATGGATAATAAAAAACAACAAGTACTCAAGAATCTTGGAATAAACGAAATCAACGAAGGTGTTTGTACCGGAACCGAATGGATTTCGACCAACGGTACAGAAACCACTTCTTTGAGCCCTATTGATGATTCTGTATTAGGAAAAGTAAAAAATGCAGAATTAAAAGATTACGAAAACGTAATTACTAAAGCACAGGAAGCATTTAAGAAATGGCGCGAAGTACCTGCTCCCGTTCGTGGAGAAATTGTTCGCAAAATTGGTAACGCACTGCGCGAGAAAAAAGAAGACCTTGGAATGCTCGTAAGTATGGAAATGGGCAAAAGTTATCAGGAAGGTCTTGGCGAGGTGCAGGAGATGATTGACATTGCAGATTTTGCCGTTGGCCAATCGCGTCAGCTTTACGGATACACCATGCAGAGTGAGCGCCCCAATCACCGTTTATTCGATCACTACCACCCTTACGGTGTTGTGGGAATAATTACTGCATTTAACTTCCCCGTAGCTGTTTACGCATGGAACACAATGCTTGCTGCTGTTTGCGGCGATGTTGTAATTTGGAAACCATCTTCAAAAACCCCACTTACAGCAGTTGCAACACAAAAAATTGTAGCCGACGTTATTAAAAATGAACCCGATGTACCCGAGGGAGTATTTAACCTTGTAATTGGACGTTCATCAGTAATGGGCGACAACTTTATTGAAGATAAACGCGTTCCTTTGATTTCGGTAACCGGATCGACGAGAGTTGGTCGCCGCGTGGCTGAAAAAGTAGGCAAACGCCTTGGAAATACCATTCTTGAATTGGGAGGAAACAATGCGATAATTCTTTCGCCAAAAGCAAATTTAGAAATGGCTATTCCTGCCATTGTATTTGGAGCAGTTGGTACTGCCGGCCAACGTTGTACATCGACGCGCCGCGTTATTGTTCAAGAAGATATTTATGATGATGTTAAAAAACGTCTGCTGAATGCTTACGAGCAAGTTTCGAAAAAAATTGGCGACCCGTTAGATGAGAAAAACCTTGTAGGGCCACTAATTGACACCGATGCTACAGAAGTCTTTACCGATGCACTAGCAAAAGTAAAAGAAGAAGGTGGAAAAGTTATTTTTGGCGGCGATGTGCTCGAGGGCAAAGGATACGAAACGGGAACCTATGTAGTGCCAGCCATTTGCGAGGCCGAAAACCATTTCGACATTGTTCAGGAAGAGACCTTTGCTCCAATCTTGTATCTGATTAAATACAAAACATTCGACGATGCAATAGAATTGCACAATGGTGTTCCGCAAGGATTGTCGAGTGCAATATTTACAGACAGCGTACAAGAATCGATGAGCTTCTTAAGCAATAGTGGTTCCGATTGTGGAATTGCTAATGTGAATGTTGGAACTTCAGGAGCCGAAATTGGTGGTGCCTTTGGTGGTGAGAAAGATACCGGTGGTGGTCGCGAGTCAGGTTCCGATGCATGGAAAGCCTACATGAGGCAGCAAACTACGACTATCAACTATGGCTCGACGCTACCGCTAGCTCAAGGAATTAAATTCGATATTTAGCTGAAAAAAGAGAAAACAGTTAAAGACTGGTGTTTATATAGACGATAGAAAAGGGGCTTTTGAAGCCCCTTTTTTTATTGTTTCAATTCAAAATTATCGGCATCTGTCAGTACCGGGAATTTCTGGCGAAACTCCGCTAATTCTTCACGGTCAACGGTAACTGTTTTTACTTCATCGATGCCGGGTGTCAGGCACTCCTGAACTTCTCCTCTGGCATTAACTAACATGCTATCGCCCGTGTACTTCAATCCGCGACCATCGGTACCAACACGGTTTACACCCACCACAAAACACTGATTTTCAATAGCTCGCGCCATAAGCAGTTTTTTCCACACTGCCGCACGCGCTGCAGGCCAATTGGCGACGTACAAAGCTAAATCGTACGCATTGGCATTTCTGCTCCAAACCGGAAATCGCAAATCGTAACAAATAAATGGAGCAATTCGCCAGCCCTTGTAATCGACAAAAAGCTGTTCAGAACCAGCGCTGTAAACTTCATGTTCGCCGCCCATCTGAAACAAATGCCGCTTGTCGTAAATATAATGGTTTCCGTCAGGCTCCACCCACACAAATCGATTGTAAAACCGATTGTTTACTTTCGTCATTACGCTTCCGCAGATAACCGATTGATGGATAGCACTTTGATCGATCATCCAACTAAGCGCCTTCCCCGGCCATTCTTCAGCCACTTTTTGTGGTTCCATCGAGAACCCGGTTGTAAACATTTCGGGCAATACCACAATATCGGGTTTAACACTCAACTGCTCAAGCGTCTGACGATAGCCATCCAGGTTTTTTTGTGGTTGTTCCCACAGTATATCGGGTTGTACAAGTGTTAGCGTTAACTTTTTTTGCATAATAAACTAGTTTATTTCCGGATACTCGAACCGTTCCGGGTATCTTGGTGTAGGGTTTACACTTTTATAAAAATCGATCATTTGCTTAAAATCCTTTCTCTCATCGCCGCTTGGGTAAAGTAAATCTCCAAATACAGCTGTTTTTGTTGAATAATCGACCGCTGCGGGCAAAATAGGAATTTTGGCTTTACGGGCAATATAATAAAAACCTTTTTTCCATTTTTTCGCTTTACTGCGTGTACCTTCAGGCGTTATAACCAGAACAATATTTTCGGTTTTATTAATTTTATTTACTACCGTATCGATAAGCGATTTGGGTGCTTTACGATTTACCGGAATAGCTTTTAACCATTTCAGCAAGGCTCCCAGTGGAAAAAAAAACAGTTCGCGCTTAATAAAAAAATAAATATTTACACGCATAATGGTTGCGATAAGCCTGCCAAGAACAAAATCCATGTTTGATGTGTGGGGAACTACAGCAATAATATACTTATCCTGTTTTGGGTAATCTCCTTCGATACGCCACCCCATCATTTTAAAAATAAACTTAGCTATGTAATACATGATGCTCAAAATAAAAACAAGAAAAGAAATATTTTTTAAAACTACTCCTCTCCTGCCAAAAGTTTCCGTCGAAAAAACATGTTACCCAAACCTAAATTACGCACGGATTTTAACCTTGAAAAATTACCGTGCGGAATTTAGGTGTTATTCGAACTTTAAAAGCTGACTATGGGTGGATTTTTTGCTGCCCACACGTACAATATATATTCCTTTCAACTCAGAAGGAATTGAAATTCTGTAAATTCCATGGTTACAGTTTATAATTTCAGACCAAAGCAACGCCCCGTTGAGGGCAAATATTTCTGCATTCACGTCTTCATCGCAGTTAAAGCCCTCCACAAAAAAATGTCCACTGGCCGGATTTGGAAAAACAGATGCATGTTGATTGTCAATAACAGAATCCTCCGGATAGCCATTCCATTGGAAAACTCCAAGATTTAATGGATCGAGCCAATACCGCAGTTGCTGCGAACTGTCGGCATACTTATCGAAAGCTACATTGAATTTGCTATAAAAATCGTTATACGGATAATCGCATGAAGCTTCTCCTCCTGTTAAATCACCAACTACCTGCATTTTTGTATTAAACAGAGCACTCCCACTCGATCCGCCTTCGGTTGCACCCAAGTCCCATTTAAAAATGCGCCAATGACTATTGTCATCGTAGGAACTCCCCGGAATACTAAATGAATATGTCCCGGCTACATCAAAATCGAGACTAATTTTTTTTACATCACCAACCGGGTGGTGAATACAAATGCTATATTCAGGTGGCGTTGCCGTGGCCGACCAACCTGCATAGTATGCGTTGTAATGCTCAGGCACATGCTGGTCCAATTCCAGCAACGTAAAGTCCAAGGCGCCCTCCTCGTCGTTTTTGGTAGCCCGCAAAGAAGAGCCACTTAACGTAAATAAGTTGGGTGAAGGATAATCTGACTGAAGGCCATCGCACTCCGGACTTTCATAGTTAAAATAGAAGACAGTATTGGCAGCCGAACGTGCATTATCGATGCAATGATTTGCAGTAAGAAGGAAAGGGCGTTCATCATTAGCTGTATTATTAAGTAATGTTCCACTACAAAGCCAAGAATTATCAATAACCAAACGCACAACGGCTCGCTGAACGTTGCGGTACAAATCGCCCTGTGGACAAGCAATATCGACCTCGCAATCCTGCGAAGACATCATCCAACTTTTTTCATATGTAACACCAACCTGAGAAATCGTAATTTCTCCTTTGCGCACTTTGTGTTTGGCTATAACTTCAACTAACACACTATCAGAGAACAAAATAGGCAAGGCCGTTACATCAGCCGAATTTTGCGATGGCATAAAAAATTGACGATCATACGGTGATTTTAAATTATGTACATAAACTCCGGCTACTTCTGCCCGGTTGAGCCCCTGTATCGAAAAGTTTACAGCATAAGCATCATTAGCAAATATACATGTGGCATAATAATAATGGTCGTTTATTTTTCTTTCACTTGCAAGCAAATGCATGTTCTTTTTAACCTGAAACGGAATAGCAAATTGGTAAGCCCCATTCTGCTCATGATCAATCTGCTGTCTGGTTTTCGGCAGGTCGATTTGCAATTTATCGATAAAAAAAGCTTCTCGTTCCCCTTTTTCGGTAAAAATACTTTGCTGGGCAGTCAATTGCAAACCCACAAATAGCATTGCCACCCACAACAGATGTTTGGCAATATTAATGATAAAATCAACTGATTGGTTGAAATAAGTTTTCGATAGCGAATAGGTAGACATATTGGTCATAGCAAAAGGATTAGAATATATTACGGAACAAATTTAATAAAAGAACCGAATCCACGACAAAAAGATTATTCCTAGCACAAATCATTGATACATTTTACATCGTTTTAATACAAATATCTTACTTTTCTCCTTCATGAAAAATGGAAGTGTATGAAAGAGAAATCCAAAGCAAACCTAAAAACAATGCACACAACCGTACAAAAGTACTATCATATCCAGAAAACAGATTGCATTGGATGAATTTTCAGATTTATATCGTATTTTTATCTTTGATTAAAACGAACGACAATGGAAGCGATTGGAATTGATATAATACACCCAAAAGCCGCCGACACACAAATCAAACAGCAGAAAGCTAATATAAAAGGAGAGAGATTTAATGCGTTATTTCGTAATTAGTTTAATATTTGTTTTTACAGCTGTAACAGCTTTTACCAAAGACCAAGTAATAAAAGTTGGTATTCAGCACAATTTTCCACCGTACGAATTTTCGTCTAATAATCGGATAATAGGCTTTAATATTGATATTCTGCATCAATTATCCGACCTATTTAGTTACGAATTTGAGTTTATCCAGTCTGACCACGAAAGCCTGAAAGACATGTTGCGCGATGGCGAACTGGATTTTATTAGTTTTTGCTTCCAATCGCAAGCAAACAAGGCTGATTTTAGTCTGTCTATTCCATACAACATGGTTCCTTACGGTATATTTGTACCTTACGACTCACCCATTGAAACACCGCAAGATATTTTGGCAAGTACATTAAGCATTGAGAATGAACAAATTTACAGCATGCTCCTTCAAAACAGCAACTTTTCGGGTACGTTAAACTTAAACAAGTCGCATACTGAATGTCTGGAGGAGGTACTAAACCAAAAATCTGATGCCGCAATTGTGGCGAGCCTAACGGGCAAATATCTGGTAGAAAAGCACAGTTACAAACAAATACAAATTCCACCCATAAATTTCAGAAATCTGCAATATTCGTGTGCCTTTTCAAAAACCGGCGACAGCCTTTTGGTGCAATTTAACGAAGGGCTAAATATTTTGCGGGAAACCGGCACGTACAATCGCATTTACCAAAAGTGGTTTGGCGAAATTCACCCCAATCAGGTTACAGAGGTTCAAAAAGTTGTTTTCTGGCCATTTTACCTCATGGGTGTGCTAATTATTGTGCTGTTTGGGCTATTCATTATTCAGCGAAAACGCTATTTAGCACTCAAAGATCTGAAAGAAAAAGAAATTATGATTCGGCACCATGCCGAAAAATCGTTGTTTGAATATCGAAATGTTGTAAATGGTATCATTGACCAATTACCCCACATTATTTTTCTAAAAGATAAAAACAACAAATTTATTCTGGCCAATAAAGCACTGGCTCAGCTACTTGGAACTACAAAAGAACTTTTGCTCCAAAATAATAGCGAAACCGTTCAGATGAATGTAAATATGGAGCATTTGCTTGACTACAACAACAATACAGACGATCTGAACAATCAGAAAATTCAACTGATAGATGCCACCTCCCAAATGCGTAGCTTTGAAGTAACCCGCAAAAAATTTGTGCGCCCGATGAGCTCCGATCAGGTATTAATGGTGGTGGCCATTGACATATCGCGCAGGGAGAAGTACGAACAATTACTAAAAAACGAAAAAGCACTACTTTCAAGCCTGATCAACTCCATTCCCGATCTTATTTTCTACAAAAATACAGACCTTGAGTACCTTGGCGGCAATGAAGCATTCAAAAAATTCAATGATTTTTTAAGCGACCAAGAGTTTATTGGCAAAGTGGATCACGAACTTTTCGATAAACAAACAGCTGACCAATACCTTGAGGCCGATAATGAAATTTTAAAGAACAGGACTGTAATGCAGTTCAACCGTTGGGAAACAGCATCAAACGGTGAAAAATTTCTTTACGACACGCAAAAGGTTCCAATTGTAGATGAAACAAATAAACTTGCCGGAATTGTAGGCATTAGCCGAGATATAACTAAACAGGCGACCATAAAACAGCAATTAGAAAAAGCGAAATATAAAGCAGAGCAAAGCGATAAACTAAAAACCTTGTTTTTAACGAATTTATCGCACGAAATACGTACCCCACTCAACTCCATAATCGGTTTCTCCGATTTGCTTACCGATCCCGACCTTACCGACGACCAACGAGAAGAATTTACCGAATTAATTAATAAAAGCGGTGGGTCACTACTTGGCTTGGTCGACGATATTATTGACCTATCGAAGATTGAAGCCAGACAGGTGCAAATTAACAAATCGAAATTCGACCTCAGTCGAATGATTATGGATATTTATGAATCGGTTGAAGAAACACGTGACCAAATACAAAAACGAAGCGTTCGGGTAGAATACTACATTCCCGGAAGTGAAGAGCAACCGTTTTACATGGTTAACGATGAGTTTAGAATCAAACAAGTAATGATTAACCTCATTAAAAATGCACTCAAATACACCACCAAAGGAGAAGTAAAATTTGGTTTTGATATTGAAGATACGCACATTCGGTTTTTCATAAAAGATACCGGTCTGGGTATACCCCAAGACCAGCAAAGCAGCATATTTGAAAGGTACGACCGCGTACACTCTTTCGAAAGCTTTGGGGGCTCAGGTTTAGGATTGTCTATTTCTAAGAAACTCGTAGAACTACTCGACGGAAATATCGACTTTAAAACCGATGAGCTTGAAGGCTCAGAATTCTTTTTTACAATTCCACTCGACGAAGAATCGCAAAAACAACAATCAGAGCAAAGCGAAGCAGGGCGGGAATACCAGTGGGAAAATGTAACAATTCTAGTGGCCGAAGATGAACAAAACAATTATATGTTTATACAAGAAACACTGAAAAAAACCGGTGCCGAAATACTTTGGGCAACCAATGGACAAGAGGCGGTAAAAGCGGTAAGCAGCAATCCCAACATCAATATAGTTCTTATGGACATCAGAATGCCCAACATGAATGGCTATGAAGCTACAAAGGAAATTAAAAAACTCCGAAAAGATTTACCCATAATAGCGCAAACCGCCTATGCCATGAGCGACGAAAGAGATCTGAGCCTGCAGGCAGGTTGCGATGATTATATGACCAAACCCATTCGCCCAAAAAAGTTATTGAAAAAAATTAACCAATTGCTTTCATGACTCCACTATCGCTCAACGCACGGATATTTCTAACTACGCTGCACCGTTACGAGATAAAAAACGAACGATTACGAACAACACATTTAGCTCAACTCCTTGATGTATCGAAGGCTGCGGTAACGGAAATATCGCGATCGCTTAATGCAAATAATTATATTGAATACTCCCCCTACCAGCCTTACTCCATTACACCACAAGGCAAAAAAATGGCTGAAAAAATATACGAACGGGTCAGTATTATTGAAAAATATTATTTCATTCATTTTAAAATAGATCCGTATACTGCTCGTAAAGAAGCATATACTTCCGAGCCGTCTATTTCTGATTTAATTATCGATGGAATGAAACGAAATATACCGACACCGGAAATAGGTTTATTTGGAGATGTGGTAAAACCACCACTCAGCTACACCCCTACCACGCTCTTAAAATGTGAAGAGAATACTACAGTAGAACCCATTGCCATTTATACAACGAGCCAAAGCTACGAAGGATTATTTTGGGCAGAAATAGCTCATTTTATGGGTAAAAAGCTCTTTATTACTCACATAGACAAGGACGTGCGTGCCATACAAATTATAGTTGAAAACGAACCGCGCCACATTGGATTTAGTGTTGCCGGCAATTTACTGGTGAAAGTGCTGTAAAAAAAGACCGATGGTTTTTAATACCCTACGTTTGCACACCTTCTGAAATTTTCCGGCAACAACTCTATTTGTGTGCACTACTCTGCTTGACGAAATGCGCACGCCTCTTTTCTATAAATCATAACTCCCTTGTATTTGTCAATTGTTTGCGGCACTTTTAATAAATACGTCGATTTAATGATATTATCGGCCAAACGGTCGAGCTTGAAATATGGCCTGGCTTGCCTCATGGCTTTCATCGATTTAATTTTCAGTTTCATCGACATGTAATGCGTTAATTGGTCGTACACCGCCGGCACGTACCAAATTGAGCGCACACCACGCGAAATGGCTTCGCCCGACATGCTTCCGACAATTCCCATGCATCCATTGGCTGAAGATGCTACCGATAAACTATCGGCACCGGAAAACAGTTCCATTGGGTGACTCAGAAACACCATCGATTTTTTGGTTTGCAAAAGCAACTTTTTACTCAAGAGCGAAAAAGGCGCCTGCAAACGGTCTTGAGCATCATCAAAATTGTCGATTCCATAAATAGTTTCCGAAGCAAACCCTAAATTAACCACCGAATGCCACATTTCGCCCTCCAATTCATCAATAAAATCCTGAGCATTAGCAATATTATTGATGGTATGAGAAACAACTTTAATATTCGAATTATGGGCGGCTATTTCATTAAACTGTTGTTGATATTCGTTTTCATTCGCACAATGAAAAGTACACTGCACATCTGTATTAATCAATTTTTCAGCTATCTTAACTCCCAACAAATTATCGGCAAATAAAAATAGCAGCGATTCATCTTTTATGAGTTGATAAGCCGGTTTGGGCTGTGCTTTTTTACCAGCCGATTGGGGAACGACATACGTCCATGCACCATACTCACCCCCAACGCCGGCTGTTGGGCATAGCAATTTCATCCCCGGTTTTAGGCGTCCTTCCTCCTGCAACATAGAAAGCGCAATGGGAATAGTTGTTCCCGACACATTTCCATGCACGTGCTGCGCATCTTGGTACAGCTTAGCAAGCGGTACATTCATTTCTTCGGCTACACTGTGCAAAATGGCATTCCCCGTTTGATGTGGCACAATAAGGTCAATATCATCAATTGTCCAGCCAACCCTCTCCATTACTTCCTTCGACGAACTAATAAGGTTTGGCACCGCCCTACGCTTTACTGCCGGGCCATCCATGTAGAGATTCCATTCTTTATCGACCCCCACAAAATCGATCATTCGTAAATCCTGATAATTAACAATTGCACCAACGCCCACATCTGCTCCATTTTCAGGAACCTGCGAAATAACCGCAGCTGCAGCGGCATCGCCAAATGTAGCATGGTAAACAAAATCGCGCTTATGATTCAGGAAGTGCGACATTGTTTCTGTATTGGCAATTAAAATATTTTTAATATCGCTGCGCGATTTAAAATAGTCGAGCGAACGACGCAAGGCAATATTGAATCCGGCACAACCGGAAGTGAGTGTCATGGCAGGCGTTTTATTTTCGGGCGCTGTAAAATAGCATTTTAATGTGGTAGCAATTCCAGGCGCCTGCTCTTGTGGCGATACCGTGCTCACAATCCAACCATCAATATCTTCGGCATCGAGCCCGGCATTGTCGAGTGTTTTTTGTACTGCCTCAATTAGCAAATCAAGTGAGTTTTCTGCCACATCTTGGTTTTGCTTAATTGGTGGCCAAGGAGTTACATGATTTCGATTATAAAACCCCATTTTATGACCTACAAAATACCCCAAGGGTGTGGTGTCCGGGTTATTCTCATTATAAGCCTGATAGTTTTTACTCTGCTTAATCATATCGGGGTTAAACCCCTCAATCATGTTCTTGGCTACTGCCTCCTCGAGCATTGCGTTAGTAACCTTATATTTTCCGGCTGCATGGCCGAAACCTTTAAAAATATAATTGAGTTTTGTCATTGTAGCGTATTATTTATTATATCTATGCCATTATTGGGGTTCACTTGTACTTACTACTTATTCCACCTGTAGCCATCTCTTCGCACAATAAGGTCGCCCTCCCACTCGTGCTGCACAAACGGCACTTTTGGCCGAAACAGTGAATGGACAATTCGTCTGGCCACATGGCGTGCATCAAGCAATGTCGGTTGATTAATACTCATCATAGCAGTCAGGCGTTGTTTTGGGTTCAGTTTATCGACCATTCCACTATTGAGCAAACCTAACATATAGTAAATGGTTTTTGATTCTTGCTTATGCAAATCGGTAGCCTTTGCAGCTACATAAGAATGCAAAACACGCTTTGAGGCCACATACGTGGATGATCCGGAAAACAGAGCATCTTCGGCCACCGAGCCCACTACAAGGAGTGTTCCCGCAATTTTTTTGGAAATGGCGTCGGTAATAACTCGAATGGCATTAGCGTTAATTTGTACTCCGAAAGCCAACTCATCGGCCGTAACTTCTGAGGCTCTGCTCAGGCTTCCTGTAATGGCAGAAGTGTGCACCACATAATCAAGCACATCGTATTTTTCATCAATTTGTTTTGCAAATTGCGATACATCGTCGGCATTGGCAAAATTGCAGCGAATTAACTCATAGGACGCATCAATTTTATCGAGCCACTTTTGTAACTCCTCGGCTTTCGCCTGATTTGCATTATAATGCAGAACCAATTCACATCCCTCAAGCGCAAGCAGCTTTACCACCTCTACGCCCAATCCACCGGTGGCTCCGGTAACCAGCGCGCGCCTACCTTTTAACGATGGCCGAACCTTTTGGCGCACAGTTCGCTGTGGCACAATGTAGGAAAAGCCGCCATACTCGCCTCCCAAACCGCAAACAGAGGTAATAATTTTCATTCCCGGTTTCATTCTCCCCTCGGCAGAGAGCAAACCCAATGAAAAAGGAACACTGGCACCACTCAAATTTCCGTATTCCAGCTGCACATCCTGATAAAGCTTTTGGGCGGGAACTTTCAATGCATGAGCGGCCGATTGAACTATTGCGTGTCCGGTTTGATGCGGAACCAATAAATCCATATCATCGACAGTCCAATTGTTTTTTTCTAACAATTGCGTTGATATATTAATAATATTTTTCGTTGCTCGTTCTTTCACACGTCCCGGCCCCATGTAAAGGTCGCCCCGATGGTTTGCACCGAGAAAATCGATCATATGTAAATCCTCGCCATTGCGAACAAATGTAACTCCTTCCCTACGCTCTGCCTCTTCGCGGGTGAGAATAACAGCCGCAGCCGCATCGGCAAAGGTTACATAGGGCACAAAAGACGGTTCGTGCATGAGCAGCCCCGACATTACTTCGGTGTGTACAA
Organism: Salinivirgaceae bacterium; assembly: GCA_046482785.1. Taxonomy (GTDB): domain Bacteria; phylum Bacteroidota; class Bacteroidia; order Bacteroidales; family Salinivirgaceae; genus Salinivirga. The sequence goes on along the minus strand of JAWOEM010000545.1, from coordinate 2,286 downwards.
TTAAAATATGTTTAGCTTCAGGGTGAGATTTAAAATAATCGATTGCACGTTCAATATTGATATTAAACCCAACACATGCAGAGTTTAATGTTGCTGCGGGTTTTTCGTTGTCCCAATGCGTAAAATGAGCTTTTAGCGTTGCCCCAATTCCCGGAGCCTGCTCAAATGGTGTAGCTGTTCCTGCCAGCCATAAGTCAATATCGTCGGGGTGAATTTGGGTATTTGCCAATACATTTTCGATGGCTTTTACGCCAAGTTCAAGTGTTGTATCGGCATGCTTAAAAGCCTCTTTTACAGGAGGAAATGGCACAACATGGTATCGGTTATGAAATCCCATTTTTTTCCACGCAAAATATTGTAGCGGTGAAATTTCTCCGTGTTTATCAACAAATTCCTGATAGGCCGGCAATGCAAGAATGCGCTCCGGATCGAAATCGCCAATCCAGCCGTCGGCTATAGCCTGTTCTATTTGCTCATTTGTAATTTTGTGCGCACCATGCGCATAACCAAACCCTGAAAAAATATAATTTTCGAACATTGTATTCTTGTTATGATGATTCTTTCCCTAAAAATTTGCGAATTTTTTCCTGAGCTTCGCCAACCAATAATTGTGCAAACCCTTCCGATTCTGTTGTAAAACCTTCCGAAGTGCCAAAACTTCTGATGGCACGTTTTAGCAACGATACGGTGGCCGGATTTGTTTTAGCGGTTAAACCGGATAAATAGGCAACCACCTGATTTGCAAAATCATCGGGGCTAAAAACTTTTTGTATTATTCCCATTTGCAATGCTTGGGCAGCAGTAATTTTTTCTGCCGTAAGCATATGGAAAAAAGCACTACGCCGTCCAACAACCTCCGTAAGGCGCTGCGTGGCGCCTCCTCCCGGAATGAGCGAAAAATTCACTTCAGGCAGTTGAAACCACGCACTCGAAGTTGAGAAAATAAGGTCGGCACCAAGAGCCAACTCCAGTCCGCCACCAACGGCATAACCATGAACAGCAGCAACAACAGGTGTTTTGCAATGCCCCATTTGCTCGAAAAGTAATTGTAGATTTTCTGAAATATTGATAGCCTCAGATTCAGAAACCGTGCTAATTTCAGCGAGATCGGCTCCGGCAGCAAAGCACTCGCCTTTACCGGCAAGCATCACAAAAGTGTATGGCAGTAGTTCCTGCGAAAAAAAATGCATTAACTCCGCAATTACGGCTGAGGATATTGCATTGCGCTTGGTTGGATTATTTAACCAAAGAATACATCCGGGTCCCCGGGTCTCGATTTTTATTTGACGATAATGATCCATAATGCAGACAAAAATACGAATTATTCCAGCATAAGGCAGAATAATTATCGGAAACTATTGCGCAGGTACGCTACGATAAAAACGAGAACCGCTACAGTGTAAACACATAATTATTATGTGTCAATATTTTTTCTTGCGGATTTTGGGTGTCAAGTAGCGTCGTCGGGCAACCGATGTCCACATATTTTGCAATATGCAGCATCTTTGGCATGGCTACTAAATTTACAATAATTGCACACTTTATAATCTTCTCTATCACCTTTTACCATTTCTGCACTAACTATTCCGGTAGGCACAGCAATTATGGCATATCCCAAAATCATAACAATACTGGCAAAAAATTGTCCAAGCTCCGTTTGTGGAGAAATATCGCCATAGCCAACGGTCGTGAGTGTAACAATGCTCCAATAAATTGATCGGGGAATAGATGTAAATCCATTTTCAGCGCCTTCTACCGTATACATCAATGAACCAATCATAATAACCAAAATAATTACAGCATAGAGAAACACTACAATTTTTTGCCGGCTGGCATGCAAGGCTTTCATAATTAATGATCCTGCTTGAGTATATTTCGTCAGCTTCAAGATACGAAAAATACGTAATAGCCTCAATGCCCGCACAATAGTTAAATACTGGGTTCCTACAAAAATCAAAGAAAAATATGTGGGCAAAGCAGCTAATAAATCAATTACACCAAAAAAACTAAATGCATACCTGCCAGGACGCCTGTGCACCCACAATCGAAGAAGATACTCTATAGTAAAAACAATTGTAATACCCCACTCCATAGCATACAATATATCTCCATACGCCATATGAATAGACTGCACACTATATAACATAACCAAGGCCACACTGAGTAAAATTACAAAGAGTAGCGCCTCATCAAATATTTTACCGGCACGTGTATCGATCTGGAAAATTATTTTGTATAATGCCAACCTAAGACGGTTTCTACGCTTCCTTTTCTCCATAAATTCGT
>JAWOEM010000537.1:0-2954 GCA_046482785.1 Salinivirgaceae bacterium | reverse complement strand
CAAATAAAAAGGGGGAAGAGAATGCAGTTTACCCTAAAAGCGGAAAATTGAATATAAAAAATTTCAATATCGGGGTAACATTTTTTTTAACCGGCACTATTATCTTTACCGGAGGTTTTTTCTATTATATAGGTTGCAACTCTCTTTACAAGTTTTATTTAAAATCCTCCAATGTTGAAGAGGAGCAGATTCGCTGGAATATATATGAAAGTTTCAGAACCAACACCGGTCTGGTCGTTTTAGGTTATTCGTTAATATTCACAAAAAAACATTATACATATGCCGAATGCTATTATTATTGGAAGCGGCTTAGGAGGTCTTTCAACCGCACTGCGCCTATCACGAAGAGGCTATCAGGTACATTTGGTGGAGCAATACCACCAAGCAGGTGGTCGGTTAAATCAGTTGAAGAAAGACGGGTTCACGTTTGACCTTGCTCCTTCCTTTTTTAGCATGAGTTTCGAGTTTCAGGAATTTGTAAACGATGCCCAAATATCTATGCCCTTCGAATTTGTAGAACTGGATCCACTCTACTCGGTTAATTTTCGCGATACAAAAAAGACCTATAAAATATATAAAAACCTCGATAAACTGGCCGAGGAATTTAAAGCCGTTGAACCCAAGTTCAGAGAAAACATTGAAAAATATCTATCCTCAGCAGGGCAATTTTATCACGATACGAATGAACTGGTTATTCATAAAAACTTTAAAAGCATTGCACACTACCTGGCAACATTAGCACGTGTGCCATGGGGACATGCTCCAAAAATGATTCGATCCTTCTGGGATGAAGTAACCCGCCACTTTGATTCACGCGAAGTGAAAGAAATTCTATCGCTTGTGGCATTTTTTCTGGGTGCGACGCCATTTGATACTCCGGCGCTATATTCACTCTTATCGTACACCGAACTTGTACACGACGGATATCACAACGTTAAGGGAGGTATGTACAAAATTGTAGAAGGACTGGTAGCCGAAATGAAAAAACAAGGAATTGATATTACCTACCATACTTCCATTGAATCGTTTGAACACAAAGGTGATAAGGTTACAGCATTTATAGACCAAAACGGAAAAAAATGGAATGCTGATATTTTTATTGTCAATGCCGATGCGGCAGTATTTAGAAATAAAATAATGAAGAAAAAAAGGTACAAAACAGAAAAGCTCGATAAGCAAAAGTGGACGTTGGCTCCGTTTACCATGTACCTTGGAATAAATAAAAAACTACCGGAACTTGAACACCACAGTTATTTTTTGGGTGATAATTTTGAAGAGTATGCCGGAAAAATATTTAAAAACAGCATTTCGCTTAAAAAGCCATATTATTATGTAACCAATGTATCGAAAAACAACCCGGAGGCTGCACCAGAAAACCACGAAGCCGTTTTTATTCTTTGTCCGGTGCCCGATCTAAGGTACAAACCCGATTGGGACGACAGCGAAGAGCTTGGTAATGATATTTTAACCGACTTGGGAGAACGCATTGGTGTAGATCTGAACGCTCATATAGTCAGCAAAACCATCTTGCCGCCTCCGTACTGGGAAAAGACATTTGCACTTCACCGTGGAAGCGGTCTGGGATTGGCTCACGACCTCAACCAAATTGGTGCATTTCGTCCATCAAACAAAGATGAAGACTTTCAAAATGTATTTTACGTTGGTTCCTCAACCGTTCCCGGCACCGGGTTACCAATGGCAATTATAAGCTCAAAACTAGTTGTCGAACGAATAGAACAAACCTATGGATCTTTACACTAAAAACGCTTTCCAATGTAGTCAAAAAACAACACATAACTACAGTACATCGTTTTCGCTGGGAGTGCGCTTATTATCGAAACGCTATAGGCTGCCCATACATGGAATTTACGGTTTTGTGAGATTTGCCGACGAAATTGTAGATACTTTTCACGACTACAATAAATCGGAATTATTAGAACATTTCCGCAAAGAAACATACAGTGCCATTAATGATAAAATCAGTACGAATCCCATTCTGCATAGTTTTCAATGGACGGTTCATAAGTTTGGAATTCAACACAGTGTTATCGATGCATTTTTAGATAGTATGGCCATGGATTTAAGCTATGAAACCCACAATACCGAAACATTTAAGACCTACGTTTACGGGTCGGCGGAGGCAGTAGGCCTAATGTGCCTGAGTGTATTTACAGACGGAAATACCACAGAGTACGAGCGATTAAAAGCACCCGCACAAAAACTGGGCGAAGCATTTCAAAAAGTAAACTTCCTGCGCGATATAAAAGACGATTATGAAGACCGCCAGCGAGCATATTTCCCAAAACTAAATCCATCGGCCTTTGATGATGAGCATAAATCGACCATAGAACAAGATATTGCAGCCGATTTTAAAGAAGCATATGAAGGAATAAAAGCGTTGAATAAGGAAAGCCGACTAGGCGTATACCTTGCCTACAATTACTACCAAAAATTATTTCGGAAAATTACACGGACAAAAGCAAAAAACATTATGCAGCGCCGCTACCGAATTTCCAATACCTACAAAGTGGGATTACTGGTTCAAAGCTATGTTAAACACAAAGTTAACCTGATATAACAAACCAATGCGCTGTTAAAATACTGGTATTCAATCTGGCACATTCAAGCCCTCTATAAATCGAGGTAAATAAGTTCTGTTTTCAATTCGTTCAGAAAATAACACTGCTGTGTTTGCTTCGTTTTAGTAAGAAATACAATCAGCCGCCAATGGCTTTCCCACACTGCAATTGCAAATCATTAGCTCACATCCACCATTAAAAGAAAAATGGTGGGATGTAAAATGAACTTTATTGACGAATACTAATGAGGTTTCGACCTACATGGAGAAGCACCATCAGATGCGTAATAATAGTAGGAATTGAATGGTAAAATTATAGACTCAAAACTCCTGACTTTTCGCAGTTTCAAACCGCGGAAGATATTGTAAAAACCAA
>JAWOEM010000422.1:0-3425 GCA_046482785.1 Salinivirgaceae bacterium | reverse complement strand
CGCGTGTGTAAACGCCTTGTGCAATTGATTTTGCATCGTAATATACGTAAGAATCTTTGGTAGAGCGAAAAATCGGGTATTCGGCATTATCTTTTATACCCGATTTATTTCCGGGATGATCGATAAGCACATTTCCCGTAATGTCTTCGATGGTCGATTGTACTTTTTTGAACTTTGGTTTCCCGTAGTTGTCGTAAAAGTCGACCACCTTAATATGCAATGAGTCAATGCTTTTTAGTTCAACACCGAACTTGTCGTATTCGAAATGAAAGTTTTTTCCAAAGAAAGTATAATATCCAGTTTCAATGACACCGGCAAAATCGATATCCCGGTTCTTTTTGATAATTATTTCATCGTGTTTCGGGAAAATATTTACCCGTTTGGCGTTAGAAATATGGACCTGCGGAACTCCATTAACATAAAAATCGAAGTTTTTGAGGTTTAGCACTGCATTTTCGATTCCTTCGGTTGTCGATTGTATATTAATCAAATCATAGTCTTTTCTTTTCCCCACATACAGTATATAATCAAAAAACTTATCGGTCATTCGTCCCGTTTGCGTAGTATTATCGTAATCGGTAAAACCAAGATAGGTGAGATGCAGTAACATTTTGCGTGCCTCGTGATCGCTGGTTCTCAGTACTGAAGCAATTTGCTCGGCAGTATATTCGGTTGTTTCGTTTTTATTCAAAAACTCCCTGATTTTATAAAATGGATGACGAAAGTCGAAGCCCTGAAACCGATCGAAGTATTCTCTGTTAAACAGGTTGTACGACATAAAAGAGGCATTGTTTATGGCACTATTCTGTAGTGATGTAAAATAAATTTTATTGTCGCCAACTTTCCATTTTACCACCGGCACATCAATTTCTACCATATGGTAACTATCGTAGTAGGGGCTTTGCGACATATTCAATGCATTGTCGCTCCGCAATAGGGTAAATTCATTATCTTTTTTAAGATAGGTGAGCTGCAACCCCGGATGGTATATTGAGTCTTCGTTAAGCATTAACACTAGTTTTGCATCACGCGAAAGCGCCATTTGATCGGTGAAAACAATTGATTGGCTGTAAGCTCTCAGAAATAAAATATTTTCAATGATTGTATCGCCATTTTTGACAACTTCTACATCGCGAAACACCTCCATTCGGGCATTTTCATTGCCACTTCCAATACCATAGAAGCGAGAGCCTTTAATGGCAAAACCTCCAATGAAGTTAACCCCTTTGAAGATATCTTCAATTTCAAAAGAACCTTTATACGAACTGAATTCCGGAAAAACGGCCTTTTCGGGAGTTGGAACCTCTGCAACACGGTCTGTGAGTTTCCCAACCATGGGCTTGTTATAGAAATATAAATTATAAAACTGTGCACTATCAACCTCAACAGAACTTAGTTGCATGTCAATTGTGTAGGCACCGAACTCTGCAAAAACCGAATCGCGGGAATAACCGGCACGATCCCAAAATGTGACGCCACGCTCACCATACCATTTTTTTTCAATGGGATCGAAGAATCCCTTTGTGGCAAAAATTTGAATGCTATCGCGAACAGCGTTACACGTTAACGTGCTTTGCGGGAAGTGTATACGCATGGTATCGGCATTAAACCGAAAGGTATGGTAATCGGCATCGCTCTTCCAAACGGTGGAACCATTTTTATTGATGTGGTTATTTTCGACCAATTCACGAATGGTTTCAATAAATGTTTGAATATGCCGCAGTCGCTTACCCTCTTGTTCACATAAGTTTATGACGGTTTGTTGGTACGTAAAAAAGTTTGTTCCAATTCGGTCTTTTTCAACGTAGGCTGCTGTGGTATTAATCCATCCGTTAAAGTGTGGAAAGGCCTTTGCTTGACGCTTTCGTAGGGTATTGGCCACCTTATAAATGAGTTTTTGCGCTGTATCGGTTAGTTTTTGAGCCTCCCACAATACTTCCAATCGATTTACCGTTTCCTTACCTTTATCTTCAAACGATTTTGAAGCCTCCATAAACGTGTGCAAATCTTCAATAAACCCAATAGAATCGGTTCTGAACGAATCGGTAGTTTGTGCGTTATGCTCATTTGCTATAAAAAGAGCAAAAAGAAACGGAATAGCAATTCGGAGAGGTCTGGTAAAACTCATTTATTCTCTTATTTTGTGAAATTATTATACCTTGCTATTTTCTAAAAATAAGGGCAGTCCACTTGTCTTCTTCAATACTTTGGATGTAAGTTAAACCCTGCTTTTCTGCGGCCTGACGAATAATTGGGACATCATTTTGATAAAAACCGCTGAATAAGATGTATCCCTCATTAATCAAATGCTGTGCGTAGGTTTCCATGTCGTTGACCAAAATATTCCGATTGATATTAGCCAAAATAATATCAAAACGATCCTGAATTTTTTCAGCGCCACCAAGAATGAATTCAACGGGCTTGGCATCGTTTCTCTCGGCATTTTCGATGGAGTTCTCCACGGACCACTCGTCGATATCAATTCCACAAACGGCTTTCGCATTAAGTTTATGTGCCAAAATGGCCAAAATTCCGGTACCACAGCCCATATCGAGGACTTTTTTTTCTGCTACAGGCACTTCACGCATAAGTTGAACCATTAATCGGGTAGTGGCATGATGGCCTGTCCCAAACGACATTTTGGGTTCAATAACAATTTCGTGTTTTGCTTGATTGTCCGCTGAATGAAAAGGTGCTCTGATGTAGCAAAAATCATCGATGGCAATGGGTGAAAAGTTCGATTCCCATTGAGCGTTCCAATTTTCCTGCTCAATTTCGGCCGATATGAATTGAAAATCTCCATATTGAACCGATAGCGACTGAATTAGCGATTCTTGGTACGAATCTTTCGAAACGTAGGCTAGTAATTGGTTCTGATCTTCAGAGAAGCTTTCAAAACCAATATCGCCCAATTCGGCCATGAGAATCTCATTGAATCCCTCAATGGTTGGTACTGTATTTATTTGAAGTTCGATATAATTCACAATGGTTTCGTTTATTTGTTTTATAATACCACAGCACTGCATTTTGATAAATAACAGGCTGTGGCAATACAATAAATGCTGCAATTAAGCCGAAATAATGGCCGCAAAGTCATCCGCTTTAAGCGATGCACCTCCAATGAGTCCGCCGTCTACATCGGGCTGACTAAAAAGTTCGGCAGCATTGGATGGTTTGCAGCTTCCACCATATAAAATGCGTGTACCGGCTGCCAACTTATCGTTGAAGTTTTCTCTAATAATTTGGCGAATAAAAGCATGCATATCTTGTGCTTGTTGCGGAGACGCCACTTTTCCCGTACCAATTGCCCACACGGGCTCGTAAGCCAAAATAATTTTGCACAATTAAAGAACACAGTTTTCCAACTGGCTCCCGACAAATTTGGCAAAATTATTTTGGCTTACGAGCCCGTGTGGGCAATTGGT
>JAWOEM010000440.1:0-16402 GCA_046482785.1 Salinivirgaceae bacterium | reverse complement strand
AATCAATCACCGATGGCTTGAACAGGTATGCGGTATTTTGTGTCTGGCTGGAAGGAAAGTATTACAGCTACGCCACATCAATTAACAAAATAGTGATGCTGGGCGCCACCTTTGGTTTTGGCTTATGGCTCTACTACGACCCGTACATTTATCGATGGATTTACCCGGTGCTTGGGCTATTGGGAATTTTGTCCATCGTACTTCTCACACGTATCGATTACACACCAAAGGTACACCCAAAAAAATTAAGCATTTGGGTTTCTGTGCGCCGCTCGCTTTCGCGGATGAAGCGAATTATTCTGAACAATAAACCGTACCGCGATTTTGAAATTGGGTTTATGTTTTACGGCTTTGCATTTATGACAAGTGCAGCCGTACTAACCATATTTTTCGAACGCGAACTGCATTTAAACTATACCAGTATAGCAACTTATAAAAATGCATCGAATATTTTAGCTATTATGACACTTCCATTTTTCGGTCAGCTGCTTAGCCGTGTCGATCCCCGAAGGTTTGCTGCGCTTACATTTGGGTCGCTATTGCTATTTATTGCATTTTTAGCAGCCACTAACTTTTGGCCCGATTGGGTGCAATTTGGAAACATTACGCTACACTACTCACTCAGTATAGCTTATGTATTTTACGGTATTTTTGCAGCCACCATGCCATTAATGTGGAACATTGGATCGGCCTATTTTGCTAAAAGTCAGGATGCGGGCGACTATCAAGCTATTCATTTGTCGCTTACAGGCTTACGTGCACTTTTTGCTCCTCTGGCAGGCGTGCTGGCTTATGAAGTTGTGGGGTATTTTTACACTTTCGTGATGGGCATAGTTGCACTACTTATCGGCATTGCCATAATGTATTACTCCATGTGGAAACGGAAAAATCCGGCACATTAAAAGACCGAAAAAAAACTCCTTCTCAAAGCAACAAAAACGGGCTATTGTTTCTGAAATACTTCCAGCGTTATTTTATCGTCGGCGCGCTGAAATAAAAATTTCATATCGGCAGAATAGGTTCGAATTTTAGCTAAGCCGGCTGCATCAGATGGGCATCCTTTGGGTGTTCGTTCACATGGAACTTTCATAGGTCGGTTATCATGAATGCGAAGCATAGTATAATCCGGCGCATAGCGGTCAGTTTTAATGTACAGCAAACTATCACCCGCATGGAAATAACTCTGACTTAACTCAACGGCCTTATCGAAACGCTGCGTTGAAACCACCTCAAAATTTGGGTAACTAAAAACGGCCAGCATTGAGCCCCGACGCCCATAATCTACAACAATGTACCGATTTTCCGGGCTAACCATTAAACCATTTATACGAAATTTCTTCTCCTTTTTACTATTACTAAAATGCGGTGGTGGAACATTTTTATAATGTTCGTAACCTGCCTTTTGGCCAAAGCTACTTGTCGAAAAAAATACAATTAAAATGGCGATATAAAAAAACTTCATATTTGTTACTTTTCTTTGCGGTCTAGAATCTCATAACCCAACATTGTAGGCAAAAATAAAGAAACAAGCAATAAAAAAAACATAAAACGCACACATTTCCTTCAAAGTGTACTTCCTTTAGACTAATTACCCCTATTCGAGGTCGAAATATGCGCTATGGTAGCCGCCCATTCGTCCATATCGTTCAAACTTGGCACCAGAGTTAGTTGAGTTCCACCATGTTTTATAAACAGTTCTTTATACTCCCACCCTATTTCGATAGTTGTTTCCAGGCAATCGGCCACAAATGCAGGTGCTACAACCAGCACTTTTTTCACTCCATTATTGGCCAAAGCCAGTATGGTATCATCGGTAAATGGGCGCAGCCAATTTTTCGATAAGCGCGACTGAAATGTGGTTTCGTATTTTTCTGATGGCAATGCAAGCGCATCGGCCAACAAACGAGTGGTATGATAACACGTAGCTTTATAACAATACTCTCCATGTGCAGGCAATGCCTCTATGCAAGGACATGTTTCGCTCTTTACTCCCGGATGCATTTTGTCCACTTGCCGCAATGGCAAACCGTGATACGAAAATAAAACATAATCGTACGCCTCGGGCTTAAAGGCTCTGATACGTTTTTCAAAGGCTGCTAAAAACAATGGATTATCGTAAAACTGCCTGACAAAACGCACGTGTGGTGCATTGGGAGTGGCCAAATAGGAATTATTTACCACATCGGCAATAGATTCAGTTGTTGATGTGGCGAATTGGGGAAAGAGTGGAAATATGACTACTTCTTCGTACTGTTTTTCACTTAATTCGTTCAATAATTGTTTAAACGATGGATTTCCGTACCGCATGGCCGGGTAAACGTCGTGCGAACCACGCAGCATATTTTGCACTTTGGATATTAAGCTGTTAAGATGAATCAATAACGGCGATCCATCATTTGTCCACAGTTTTCGATAAAGTTGAGTAGATTTTGGGGCTCGAAACGGAACGATAATGAGATTTACCAGTAATAAGCGCAATAATTTAGGAATATCAATAACCCGTTTATCGTTTAAAAACTGAAACAAAAACCTGCGAACAGCAGGAACCGTTGGTTTATCGGGTGTACCCGTATTTACGAGTATTAAGGCTTTTTTGTTGGGCATGAGCGAAAAATTTACATTTTTATGTTTCTATATGCGATTACAAATACCATTAACTATAACCCGAACCGACCTAAATCGTTCAATTATTTTGTCAATTTCTCACTTAATTCATATGCTTGTTTAACACGATCGGCCATTCCAATTCCATCGCGAATATTTCCGGCTAAAATCAATCCGGGGTACGCTTTTTCTATGCGCTCAATGGCCGCCAAGCGTTCCGGGGTTGTATCTGTATATTGCGGTATAGCATTCCTATACCTAAAAACACGTTTGAGTTCGGGCTCTGAATCAGATTTCAAGGTTTGCTGCACCGTTTCTTGTGCCAAACGAAACAGCTCATTATCGGGCATATCAATTATTTCCGGATGCCTCATTCCTCCTACAAATACCGAAAGTAATGCCCCGCCTTCAGGTGCTCTGCGTTTAAAAATAGACGATGGAAACAAAATTCCCAACACCTTTCTATTTTCTAACCTTGGAATTAGTCCGCCAAAAGCATCTAGCTTAATTCCTTTCCAGGAGGTAAAGCCAAAAACAACCTGTACTACTTTCGCGTACACCAGTTGGCGTATAGTCTCCACATCTTCCCTAGCAGCAAATGGAATTAAGTTTCCAATTTCGGGCGAAGGCACTGTACTCACCACTTTGTTGGCCAAAATCTCAATAGGTTCTGTATCGCCTATCATTCCCTCGACCTTAAACCCCTTCTCCTCTGGCGCAATAACCGTTTGCTTGCAATTTAAAACAATATTTTCTTTACCAATTGCATCTTCCAGTGCGCTTACTAAGTTGTATAAACCATCTTCGGCAGAAAAAACCTCTTTGGTGGCCTTCTTTTCGCGATCTGTTTTTGGCTCTTTACTTTTTTTGATGGCTCCACGAATAAAACTTCCATACTTTTGCTCCAAATTATACAATTTCGGCAAAGCATATTTGGGAATAATATTTTCAGGATCGCCTGCATAAATACCTGAAATAAATGGGTCTATGGCGTAATCAAGAAACGATTTCCCCATACGGCGCCTTACCAAATCGGCAAGTGTTTCGTGCGGATTTGTACCGGGTTTACGCCATGGTTCGCCCAAAATACGTAGCTTATCGGCAAATGTAAACAATGGTGTAGTAACTCCTCCCATTAAGCTCGACGGCAATGCATGAAAGGTGTTGTTTTTTAAGATCCATCGTTTCTTGGAATCGGCATTAGCCGTTTCTAAGTTAACTCCATTCAGCTCCTCAAAAAGCTCAACCAGTTCAGGGTTCGAAAGAACTCCGGTATTAGGACCACTTTCGTAGATAAATCCATCTTCTTTAATGGTTTGAATTACCCCTCCAACTTTGGCCGATTTATCAATTACCGTAACGCGTTTACCTTTCTTTTTTAGGTGATAGGCTAACGTTAATCCGGTAATTCCTGCTCCAATAATGCAAATATCTGTACGAAGTTTCTGTCCCATAACAATTTAAACTGATTGTGAATATTTATTTTGCTGCGCTTTATAAGCCGGATCCATCGCAGCAGCAATATTACGCATAAATAGTGTACCGCGTTCTGTTACATTAAATCCGGTTTCGGTTGACTGAATTAAACCATCATTTTCAAACATGGCAAACAATTCCTTATCTGGATTCAGTAATTCTTTCAAGGTGGCTTCGGAAGTATTTAGCTCATGAGCCATCTGATGCCAATCAAACATTTTATTGCACATAATGTGTGTAATTACGTGGCGTATTTGTGTTTGCTCTTCTGTAACGTGCATTCCTTTTACGGTTGCAAACTCGCCTCGATTAACAAGGTCGATATAGGCTTGCGTGTCTTTTTCGTTTTGGGCATATCCTTTTTCTGTCTGACTAATGGCCGATGCTCCAAACGCATAAACCTGCCCGGTAGTATGGCGCGTGGCATATCCCTGAAAGTTACGATGTAACTGGCCATTTTGCATGGCAACGTAAAGCTCATCGTTCTCTTTCACAAAATGGTCGAGTCCAATAGGCTTATACCCACTAGATGTCAATAACTTATATCCATTTAGAAACATGGCCATTTTCGTTTGTGGATCGGGCAACCCTGCTTTTTCGAGTATTTTTTGTTGCTTTTTCACCCATGGCACATGCGCATAAGAGAATGTTACAAGCCTATCGGGTTGCAAAGCAACGGCTTGTTCAAGCGTTTGTGCAAACGATTCGGGCGTTTGGTGTGGCAATCCGTAAATAAAATCCAAATTAACAGCCACATCGGGGGAATCGCCACGTAACAATTCCATGAGTTCATTGAGGGGCAATTTTGCAGGCTCGCGATTAATTGTTTTCAATACGTCGGTTTCAAAATCCTGAATTCCCATACTAAACCGATTAAAACGGGCATTTTTCAATGCCGCAATATAAGGCTCATCAAGGTAAGCAGGGTGCGTTTCGATGGCAATTTCGGGCTTTTGGCTAAACCGAAACGTTTCAAATAAAAAGTTATTGAGCTCCTCGATAAGTGCAACCGGAATAGCATTGGGTGTTCCTCCACCATAATGAATTTGTGTAACCTCGCGGCGCTTATCAATGTGTGAGGCAACCATTGCAATTTCAGATTTAAGCGCTTCAATGTATGGCTTCACCAAATGGCCATCGCCAATGTTGCAGGCATTGCACCCACAGTAGAAGCACATTTTATTGCAAAATGGAATATGAATGTATAACGAAATGGCGCTGGGTTGCTGCAAATTGGAATCGACCAACAAGGAGCTGTAATCAGCTGCATTAAAATCATCGGAAAAATGATTTGCGGGCGGATAGCTCGTATAGCGAGGCACCGGCACATTGTATTTTTGTAATAGATTATCCGATATTTGCATAGTCTCGATTTTTATGTAAAATATGAAAAACAATTAGAATGGCAAGTAAAGAAAACCCTACCTCAACAGAAAACAGCCCGGTATAGCCGAGCATACCTCCAATTTTACCACTAAGAACCGCAAACACAAGTCCGCTCAAATGAGTAAGTACAATCTGAACGGTAAAATCGGTTCCTTCGTGTCCCGGACGCACAATATCCATCGAAGTAGTGTAAATAACTACTGTAGATAACCCATAGCCGCCCCAAAGGAACGCGATTCCGGCATAAAGCATTGGTGTTGAAGGTGTTAACATTGAAATAGCAACAAACCAGAGCGCCGAAAAAAGGTTCACAAAAGCAAAAAGCACCATGGCCTTTCGCCGTCCAATACGCTTTTGAACAAGGCCGCCAACCATTGCCATAGAGGCAGCCACAGCGGTTCCAAAAATGCCCGACATAAACCCAATTTCCTTTACGGTATAACCTAAATCGACCATATATGGTTTCAACATTGCTAGTATACCAATAATTCCTGAATAGTAAAAAATGAGTAGTAGCACCCGTTTGTACATACCTTTTTGCACAAAGAAATTTTTCACCGCCACCGGACTTATTCGCTTGGCTTCTGGCTTTTGAACAGGATTTTTGCGTTTATAAAAGGGTAATGGAATAAGTGCAACAATAACAAAAGCAGCGAGCAACCACAGCAGAACACGCCATCCGAAATGGTAATAGGCAATAAGCAAAACACCCGTTCCCATAAGACTGCCAATAAAACTTCCGGCAGACTGAATGCTATTTCCCAGACTGCGCTCATCTTTTCGAAGAATAAGAATTGCAAATGCATCGGTGGCAATATCTTGCGTGGCTGACGCCGTAAAGGCCACAATCATGAGTATGATGATTAAATCGAAGCTCGCTTGCAAATTCAACCAACCAATGGCAAAAATAACGATGGCATAGAATACCTCTGATCCGATGATCCATTGCCGCAAATCGCGGCTATTTTTCGTTCGATTATCAATAATGGGCGCCCACAGAAACTTCAAAATCCATGGTAACTTAACCAATTGAATAAGCCCTATAGACTCTAACGAGTACTGTTCCTGCCGCATAATTACAGGTACTACCGTTGAGAAAAAACTCATAGGAATCGATTGTGCTATATATAACCCGAAAAGTAGCGGAAACTTATGCCAATTATTTTTATCCATTTAGGTTGTTCATTTTTTGCTTCTATATTCCTCCATTGTATACAACCGAGCATTAAACTGGTACTGCATCAACAACAAAGAAATAATTGCATTGGAAAAAAACCAACCACACGCAAAAATGGTGCTGCATGTGGTTGGTTTTGGTAAATATTAAAAATTATAGGTTAGCCGAACACCATACCTTGAAGGTTGTCCAAGCTGAACATACTGATTGCCCATAGCATTGAATGCAAATGTATGGTATTTTTCTTCCAACATATTTTTTCTCCAAAAGCTTAAACCAAAACCGTCTTTCATAAACGTAATATTGGTTGAAACAAGATTGTAATAATCCTGACTAGTTGTATTTTCTTCGTTCCAGTAGATTTTTCCTACACCTGTGTAAAGCAAACTAATTCGCATTTTATCGATGATGTTGCTATTGTGTAATGGAAAAGTCTTGCTCAAGCGCGCCGAAACCGTGTGCTGTGGGGCATAAGGTATAAAATTACCATTATAATTTACGGAATCATTAACTTCGTACTTTGCAAACGTTGCATGATTGTAACTATAACTTAAGCTGGTTACATACCCACAAAATGGAATGGTTTTTAAGGAAGCTTCAAACCCGGTACTTACAGAATTTCCGGCATTGGTTAAGTGACTTCCTCGCCCACTTGGATTGCTTTCATATATTTGCTGGTTCTCCCAATCGATGTAATACAGGGCAACATCGGCATACAATTGCTTGTTGAGTAGCGAAGTTTTCATTCCTACCTCATAATTCATGCTGTGTTCGGGCTTAAAGGTCATGTGTTCGGGATGATTTTCATCAAAACTGGAATTAAAGCCACCGGTTTTATATCCTCGCGATACCGAAGCATAAAGGTTTGTTCCATTTAGTCTATAATTTAGTGCAAGTTTAGGCAATATCTCCAGAAACTCATTCTCAGCAATGGTGTCATCTACAGGTGTAATATTGCCACCCATAACACGGTCGTATGTATAATCCATCTCATCAGATTCTGTTTCGACACGTATACCTGCAATGAATTTTAAATTATTGAATGTCAATTCTGATTGATGAAACAATGCAGCTCCCACGATGGTATGATCATACGTTTTTAAAGCATTCATACCCGGTGTATAAATAAGTACATCTACAGTTTTATCGAATGTTTGCTGAAAAGCAAAACCTCCTATTAGCCAGTTATAAATTCCATTATTTTTAGAACGCACAATAATTTCCTGCGAAAGCATATGTTGCTTTTGATTTTGGGTTACAAAGTAGGTAGAATCAGGTGTAAAATCCTGATCGATTTGCTGCTCATCATCTAAATATTGATACGCCGTAGTGGCTTTGACTTCTATGTTTTCCGTTGAATACTTCATTACGAGCGCATCGGAAAACATTTTTCGTAAATAGGAACTATAGTCGTTATAACTTACAGGATTGGCTTCACCAGCCACGGAATCGTATACAGCATATGGGTAACCGCCTTCTTCGCTATATTCCATTGAAGCGATGTTTTCGAAAGATAATCCTTCAATTGGTTTCCAAATTACCTTATTGCGAACACTATACACATCTGACTCATCGACCTGCTTATTTGTGGTTTCGTTGGTATAAAAGCCATCGCGATGATTATACATTGCGGTTAATGAAACTGCTAACTGATGACTTAACTTACTGTAATACCCAACATTAAGTTCATACTTTCCATAGGAACCAATGCCTACTTTTATTTTCTCTCCCTGGAAATCGAATGGCGACAGCGTTTTTACATTAATAACGCCACCAATCGTATTTCGTCCGTACAGTGTTCCCTGCGGACCTTTCAGAACTTCGATGCGTTCAATATCGAAAAAATCGAAATTGAAGGTCGACTTTTCAAAAAACGGAACATTATCTACATAAAGCCCAACTCCCGGCGAATTTATACGAGAACCAATTCCACGTATATAAATGGGAGATGTAAGTTTGGAACCATACGAGGGCATAAATACGCCCGGTGCCACAGAAGTAATATCTGGCAGGCACGTGATATTATCATCCTGAATGGTCGTGTTCGACAAAAGAGTTACCGATGTTGGTAAGTTTTTTAGCGTCATATCGTTTTTCGAGCCGCTAATAACTATTTCGCCAAGCTCAACCTCCCGAACCTGAGTTGAATCGGGTTTGACTTGCACATTTTGCGAAAAAGAAAATACCGGTAATGCAATAATTACTAATATGATATAAATATTTTTCATATGTTTATATTAAAATTTTAAAGGTCATATGAAACCGCATGATAAAACAAAAATTTCAGCATGTGTTTATTAATTATTTTAATCATGCTTGCTTCATACAGTAAGACCTTTGGTTGGTTTACTTCTTAATTTTCATGATGTGGTTTATACAATTATTGAAAACTCAAGAGATTTTCCGATTTCGTCCCAAAAATTCCGTGAAGATTTAGAACTTGTAAAATATAATTGTTACAAAATTTGGGATTTGCATGGCTCGTAACTTCACTCACGGTAAACAATTACTGGTTAAAGCCTACACGATAAAGGAAAAACAATTTTACTCATTCCCGTAATAATGTGAGACGAACAATAATTGACTTAACTAAATTATGCTCAAATCGGATAATCTCTTTTCTTTCAAAAAGATGGGATACCTGTTCCAAATGTCGACTTGTCTTGTCGACATAAAAACATTAAGAACAGTTTTAGCAAAACGGAGGTGGACGTGCCCACAAATTACCGGAGTATTTGTGAGGGGTAAGGGGCTTTGGCCTTGGCGGCTGAATAATTTCGGAACCGAGATACTGGGTTTTTATTTCTGGAGTAAAGTCGGCTACATAAAAAGTGTTAAAATCAACGTTTCTTTCTTCTATTTCTTTTGTTGGTTGCTGTACAGATAGCTCGTTATTTTCAATTAGCTCTTGAGGAACATCATTTCCCTGAGGGTTCAGAAAATTGAATCCAAGGTAAAAAACTGTTACCAACAAGAACAGTATGTAAGGAATAGATGACGATAAAAAACCTATATAAAACATATAACACTATTTGCAAAACGACCCACCTGAAAAATTCAAATGTTTACCATTCGAGTATAATCCTGTTCCGAAGTTATTAACATTCAATTTGTATATCGATAACAAAAAAAGACATTTCATTCCGAATTAACAAACATTTTATGGTGATACTTATCAATATGTGTACATACTTTTAGCAATTATGACAATGACTTGAGTATTCCTTAAATTGTTTTTTAACAAGATATTTACATGACGAAAATCTTTATTACTTCCGATTTAGGGGTAATTACGTCAAAACAGCACTACTCGTGTTCGTATTCGAACACTTATTTCGCATCAACAATCGAGTGCATTAGGATTTAAAGCCTCATTTTCAGCTATTTAATAAAAAACGGCACATTTTTCGTTTTCTACTGTAACGTAAAGCAAAAAGATACGTCATAGAATCAAAACCCATTAATAACCCTTAAAACCTAAACCTATGAAAACCTTAAGCATTTTATCAGTAATTTTTGCAATGACATTGTTTACAACAATTAATGCATCGGCCTTGACGCCGGAAAGAACAACAGCCACCCTCCTCGTAAAATCGATGGAAAAAGCCATTACTTTTCCTGAATCCAAAAAAGAGACATCGGTTAATTGCGATGTTCCAATTGTATTCAAAGTAGACACAAAAGGCAAAATTAGCATATACAAAGCCGACTGTGATGAAGAGACCCAAAAACACATCGAGAAATGCCTCTCAAAAATTGAGGTAAACGATAAAAACCTGTACGGAAGGTTTTTCAGTTCGAAAATCAAATTTGAACTTCGTAAGTAGAGTTCAATTCGCAAGAATACAGCGGTTTTCAGTATTATTTCTTGCGGATTTTGAGTACAATTCTCAAAAGCCGTTTGGGGCTTCCCAAACGGCTTTTTTTATGTTTCACATTCCGTTGCCCCCCAATAAAAACATGTATGGCTCAAGCCTAAAGAGGGTATTAGATGGTTTTCAACGTTTAGTAATTTGATTACCTATTTAAACCGGGCTGATATATTTCTATCAAAAAAAAAAGCCCACTACATTGTACACATCCGTACAATTCTTTGAAAATCTTTTGTTTCAAAATAGTATTGAATTTGCAATGGTTAACTTTATGGTATAGAAAAAATCATTTGAAGAATAAAATCCCCTATTCCATCCACTAAATAACTCTTAAATATTTAACCAATAATTAAACCTATGAGAAAATTAATTCAACTTTCACTCATCTTATTTATGAGCGCAACAGCACACAGTCAGATCAACCTGGACTACCAAGAACCCTCACCGGAAATTATGGAATTGGCCGATGTTGAAATGGCACCATCGATCAGAATTGATCATGAGGCAGAAAATATTGTTTTGCTTACGCGAAACCAATACAAATCCATTGCCGAGCTATCGGAAAAAGAAATGCGTCTGGCAGGCCTGCGTATCAATCCAAAAACAAACATTAGTAGCCGCGAGAGTTTTTATAATGGTGTAAAATTATTACGAGTTGGCGAAAAAGAAGAAATAGCGGTTAAAGGCCTTCCGGAAGATGGTCGGTTTTCCAATTTTTCGTGGTCGCCCGATTATAAAAGCATAGCCTTTACAAATACGACCCTGAATGGCGTTGAGTTATGGGTGCTCAATATAGAAAGTGCAGAAGCCACAAAACTGACAACCGATAACTTAAACGCAAATTTAGGCCGTCCGTTTACGTGGTTTAAAGACAGTAAACAACTACTCATTAAGCAACTGCCCGAAAATCGGAAGCCGATTATTGACAAATCGGAAGCTATACCAACCGGCCCTCGCATTTCGATTAATGAAGGTGCCGAAGCACAAAATCGTACGTATCAAGATTTATTATCGGATAAAATTGACGAGCAAAACTTCGAACAATTAGTTCGCTCTACCTTGTCAACAGTTGATTTGGAAGGGAACATAACAGATTGGAAAGAAGCAGCCATGTACCGAAACATCGATTTTTCGCCCGACGGTAAATATCTGCTCATAAGCGCTATTAACCGGCCATTCTCCTATCTTGTGCCCTACTACCGTTTCCCAACAAACTATGCCGTGTACTCAACCGACGAAAAACAAATAAAAGTTATTGAAGATGTACCGCTCACCGAAGATATTCCACAAGGGTTTATGTCGGTACGTAAAGGGAAAAGACGCATCAGTTGGCGAAACGATAAGCCCGCCACGTTGGTTTATGTGGAAGCACTGGACGGCGGCGATGCAGAAAACGAAGTTGAACACCGCGACGAAGCATTTACATGGAAAGCACCTTTCGACGGCGAACCATCATCTTTGTTAAAAACAATTAACCGATATTCGGGAATTATTTGGGGCGACGACCAAGTGGCCATAGCTTACGACTACTGGTGGAATACACGTAACATGAAAACCTATGTATTTAATCCATCTGATGCTACACAGGCACCCGAAATTATTAACGATCGGAATTATCAAGACCGCTACAACAACCCGGGATCGCCCGTTACGGAGAAAAATGCATACGGAGAATCTGTTTTGGTTTTAGACAAAGGAAATATCTACTTACTCGGTGATGGCTATTCTCCGCAGGGTAAACTTCCGTTTGTTGACAAATTGAATCTCAAAACTCAAAAAACAGAACGCATTTGGCGTGCAGAAGCAAACAACCAGCTTGAAAACATAATTTTTGCACTGAATATAAAAAAGGGAAATGTGCTTACGCGATTGGAGTCAAAAAACCAATACCCGAACTACTACATCCGTAACATCAAGAAAGAAGATAAAAAAGAACCCATTACATTTTTCGAAAACCCATTTGAAAGTTTGGAAAACGTACATAAAGAGGTAATTACCTACAAACGCGACGATGGATTAGAACTTTCGGGGACGCTTTATTTACCGGCCAATTATGACAAAGAAAGCGGAGAGAAGCTACCTATGATTATGTGGGCTTATCCACGCGAATACAAAGACAAGGCTAGCGCGGGGCAAGTAACCACATCGCCCAACGAGTTTACGTATCCGTGGTATGGATCGCCCATATTTTGGGTAAATAAGGGCTATGCAATTTTAGACGATGCTGCATTTCCAATTGTAGGCGAAGGCGATGAAGAACCCAACGATACATTCATTAAACAACTGGTAGATAATGCAAAAGCCGGCATTGATGCAGTTGCAGAAATGGGATACATCGATCGGGAACGAGTTGCTGTAGGCGGCCACTCTTATGGGGCATTTATGACGGCCAACCTCCTCACCCACTCAGACCTTTTTGCTGCCGGCATAGCACGAAGCGGAGCCTACAACCGTACGCTAACACCATTCGGATTTCAAAGCGAAGAGCGCAACTACTGGGAAGCTCCTGATATTTATAATACAATGTCGCCATTTATGAACGCCGACCAAATGAAAGGAAATCTCCTATTAATTCATGGTGGAGCCGACAACAATTCGGGCACATACCCCATGCAAAGCGAGCGTTATTTTAATGCTCTAAAGGGCCTCGGCGCAAATGTTCGACTGGTTATGCTTCCCAAAGAAAGCCACGGTTACCGAGCAAGGGAATCGGTTATGCATGTTTTATGGGAACAAGATCAGTGGCTCGAGAAATATGTAAAGAACAAAGAGAACAAATAAATTACACTCCACAACATAAAAAAATGCCGGAATATTGCTTGAAGCAATATTCCGGCATTTATTTTTTCAGATTGCGTACCCAAAATTGGCAAGAAGAAATAATAAAAACTCCTGTATACTTACTGATTTTAGCTAACTACTATTGTCTTAATATTTGTAAACTCACGTATTCCGTACACAGCAAGTTCGCGCCCGAAGCCACTCTCTTTAATGCCTCCGAATGGCAAGCGGGGGTCGCTTTTCACAAACTCGTTAACAAATACGCTTCCGGCTCGTATTGCATCGGCAGCCAGCCGCTGACCTCGTTTAATATCTTTGGTAAATATTGCGGCGCCCAGTCCAAAGTTTGTATCGTTAGCCACAAATACGGCTTCGTCTTCGTCCTTAACCGTTATAACAGAGGCAACGGGACCAAAGAGCTCTTCGCTATAGGCCGGCATACCTTTCTTTACATTGGTAAGCACCGTTGGCAAATAAAAAGCGGCATCGCCGGCGAGCATTTTCCCACCGGTTAAAAGCTTAGCTCCTAACTCTACGCTTTTTTGAACCTGATAATGTAATTCTTCTCTAAATTGCTTATTAGCAAGGGGTCCCATTTGTGTTTCATCATCCAACGGATCACCCATTTTGGTGGCTTTCATTGCTTCAACAAATTTAGGAATAAATGCATCGGCAACAGCCTCGGTTACAATAAACCGCTTTGCACCGATGCAACTCTGTCCGGCGTTTAGCAACCGACCTGCCACGCATTTTTCGACGGCTAAGTCGATATCGGCATCATCTAAAATAATATACGGATCGCTCCCTCCTAACTCCAGAACTGATTTTTTAATGGCTTTGCCGGCTGCTTGTGCAACTGCTTTTCCGGCCTGTGTGCTTCCGGTAAGTGTAACAGCTGCAATTCGCTCATCGGCAATAAGATTTGCAGTTTCCTTTCCCCGCAGCAAAAGACTTGTAAACACTCCCTGAGGAAATCCGGCATCGGCAAATACTTGTTGAATTGCAAGAGAGCAGCCGGAAACATTACTAGCGTGCTTTAAAATGGCCACATTTCCGGCCATTATGGTAGGCGCAGCAAAACGAAAAACTTGCCAAAATGGAAAATTCCATGGCATAATAGCCAAAATTACGCCTAATGGTTGGTAAACCACGTGGGCGCGTTGGTATTCAGTTACCATTTCTTCTGAGGCCAGAAAACGTTCGGCATTTTCTGCATAGTAATCGCATACTCGTGCACATTTCTCCACCTCGGCTCGCGATTCACTAATTGCCTTTCCCATTTCGAGGGTAATGAGTTTGGCATATTGCTCTTTGCGTTCTATTAACAACTCAGATACCTTCTCCAAGTAGCTTTTGCGACTATTAAATGGCATTGCTCTCCATTCGCACCATTGCTCACTGGCAGTGTTTAGCAAATTATCTAACTCTTTTTCGGTCACCTGATCATAGGAAGCTACTTGGCTTCCGTTGTATGGATTAAAGCTTTTTAACGTCATAATGGTTATTTTTCGTTCACTCGAATATACAAAAAAAGGAGGAATTTCTTCCTCCTTTTCTGTTTAATCTTCGTCCTCATCAAAATAATCTTCCAATGAGTCCTGCTTCTTTAGCGAAGCAATTTCTAAATCGAAATCATCATATTCGTCTTCATGATATACTTTCCGATGTTCTTTTCTTTTGGCTTTCGCCGGATTTTTGATTTTCTTCTCCCTGTCGAAAATCGCGTCGGTTTTCTTTCTTGATAATTCTTGTCGTTTCATTGTTTTAAAACTGAATGTTTACATCAATTTTAGATTAGTTAACAGGTGCAAGATAAAAACATTTCGGCAACAAATCCAAATACCCTGCGTTTTTTTAACGTTTTTTTTAACCCAAAATTTGCATGCAAAAAAATTACAGTGTATCTACGGATTTATGGTCGTGTTTTCGCTATTTTTAAAACAAATAAATAGCTCCAATTTTTAATCCAATAACATTTCCAAAGCCAATTTCAGTATTTACACCCCAATGTTTATTAAAAAAGTAGGCTCCGCCGGTTTGTATACCAAAAAAAGTTCCTGTTCCCCTATTCCCGTCATAATCTACACCATCTGAAGACTGTGCAGACGTTGAAACGCTGATAAACCCAAGTGTAGCTCCGGCATAAACAAGAAAAGGAGGCCTGAGTTGTAATAATCGATTAAAATAGTAATTCCCTCGTGCAGCTGCCGAAAAAGCGTTGTGCTGGTAACTTGATCCGGCTATGGTTTCGCCTTGCGAACGAAAAGAGACTTGCCCACCAACCGATATTTCGTTGTGTACCATCCATTCCATACCTCCGTAAACGGGCACGCCCCATGAAGAGGCGCCAACACCAAAACTCACAAATGAGTTGCCGTTTACAGGAATTCGATTACCCGAGGGAAACTCGTTGCCGGCATAGGTGTGGCTGATAACAAATATTGATAAAAATAGAACCAGAATTTTCTTCATAACGTTAGTTTTTAATGTTTTACAAAATCATGTATATTTTGTGCCCGCAAGAAAACTCCAATAACTGCGTTATGACCATTTTGAAAACAGTCACTTACAAAAGTAAACTCCTTGATTTTCAAAATGGCCAAGCTCCCGATTCTCGAGGACAGGCTTGTTCTTGAAGTTTTATTACTGGGCACACCCAAAAACAGGTGGTTTTCTTGCTGAGACTATTTATCGAAAAAAAACGATGGAGTGCAAAAAAGATTCCAACATAGAAAAGTGCAACTGTACGTA
This sequence comes from Salinivirgaceae bacterium, assembly GCA_046482785.1. Taxonomy (GTDB): domain Bacteria; phylum Bacteroidota; class Bacteroidia; order Bacteroidales; family Salinivirgaceae; genus Salinivirga. Next base: position 355 of record JAWOEM010000440.1, on the reverse strand, counting down.
TCCGTGTAGCCGAAAAGGACTGTGCTGCGAGTATATTGCATATCACCGTAATAAAGGGGAATTGCCGGCTTGCTATTTTTCTGCAGAAACGGAAAAAACCTACGATCGAAGTTTCAAGCATTACTTGGCTAATCAATAGACCAGTGTATTCCATATCACTAATTGCATTTAGTAGCTTCAATTTCAGTCTGATTTCAGGTGTAATAAAATCCCATTTCGTCGATATAACTCCAAGCTTGTGCAGGAACAAAATGTTGTATGTTTTTTCCCTGACCAATTGCTTTACGAATAAAACTCGATGAAATATCCATTATTGGAGCTTCGACCCATGTAATACCATCAAATTTCGGGCACT
>JAWOEM010000426.1:0-7099 GCA_046482785.1 Salinivirgaceae bacterium | reverse complement strand
TGCGCATTCATTGCAATTTCAGATGCTAAAACACAATTGGCATCATAAATTTTTAATGTGTGTCCTACGCCAGCCGAATTATAATAAAAACCGTTGCGGGCGGGATTAGGGCAAATTTTGAAATCGATTGTATTTAATGCGCGAATGGTCGATGAAGGACCATGCCATCGGCCTACAGCGTATTGGCCCGGAGCAGCATTTTCTACCATAAAACTTCCACCACCGACATTGCCAAACCATCCATGCTCGGGAATACTCCATGTATGGCCAGCATGTGGGCGATACAGAATAATGAGACTATCGTTTTGGTCAAGATTTAGATGATCGAGCCCTGTGGTACGATAGGAAAATTTCATTCGGGTCTCGAACTCGCCTTTTGCATCGTACTGAATATACCACCAAGGCATGTCGAGTGCTTCAATATCGTCGGCAATTTGTCCGCTCCCCGAAACGCCTTTCAGCATTTTTGAAACAGAATAAAAAACCGAATCGGTAATGGTTTGCGGATACATTATCACATCGACTCCGCCAGTGTACACTGTACCCAAGCCATCGATAGTTCCACTATTATCTATAACTACATCGGCATTTTTATTATAAAAATCGAGCAACGTCATCACAGGTTCAAAACCAAGCTCGAATGTTTGCGCCCCCGATTGGCCATCGAATTCCAACCATTCCGATTGTATATCCCAATTTTCATCTACAAAGTTAACCTCCACTCTGTTTGCATTGGCAATAAAGTCCCGTCCCACGCTCTTTTGAGAAACTCCGACGGTTACCGTACTTCCATCAATTATGGCTGAGTCCATAGAATATTGAGGAAATCCTCCATTAAACACCCAGTTATCAAAAAAACCGGTCATATCTATACCCGAAACATCCGTTAAATGGTCGCGCAAATCGGCCGATGAAGCATGATTCTCGGTAAATGTTTCCAAATAGCTTTGAATTCCCGCGAAAAAAGCCTCATCGCCCATGTAGTGGCGTAAGTTATGCACTACCATAGAGCCTTTATCGTAAACAGTAGTGGAGTAAGTTAAATGATGTGGAATACCACTTAATGCCCAGTAGCCATCATCTGTCTGGTGAGCAGTCCCCACTACACTTCGCTGATTGGATTTTACATAATTATCATAAGCTGCATCACCATGGAAATGTTCCACATACAACGCTTCGCAATAACTGGCAAAGCCCTCGTTAAGCCACATGTCGCCGGAGGTTTGGCAAGTTACCTGATTTCCAAACCAATGATGCGAAAGTTCGTGTGCCACAAGCGCCTGATCAGACAAGCTTGTAGAAAGCGCATAGTTAGGATAGGCAATATTGGTTAAATGCTCCATAGCGCCGCGACTAAAATTCACAACAGTATAACCTGCTTTATCCCAATTATAGGCTCCAAAAAGATTTTCGTAAAGAGCAAGCATTTCAGGCACGTCAGCAAATGTTTGAACAGCAGCTGCACTGTCTGTTTCTCTTGCATATATTTCAACCGGAATGGTCGATTCAATTCCTGAGTATTCTTGTGTGTTAAGTGTAAAGTCGCCAACCACAAATGAAATTAAATACGTAGGTGAGGTTTGGTTAAATACCCATTTCCACATTTTTTTATCATCTTCTAAATCAACTACCTCATCGAGCACCCCGGTAGCAATAGCGCGATGTTGATTTTGGGTAATGATGTTGATATTATAATGAGCCCGATCTGTAAAATTATCGATACAAGGAAACCACCCACGACCAAAGCCATGAGGCACATCTTCAATGGCAACTCCCATATTAAAAATCATGCTTCCCAGGGTATGTACACCTCCCCAGCCGTATCCGGGTTCGGTTTCTGGCCGTCCGTGATAGAATATTTGACACGTATCGAATTGGTTTGCAGCAATTGGCGATGGCAGGGTAATTTGTACCGAGGTATCGTCAACCATATAATTCGCTATAGATTCGCCATTAACTAACACCGAATCAACCGGCAGTTTATACAAATCGAAAATCAGGGTTCCGAGCTCGTTTTGCGTGGTTTGAAAAACAATTTGAGTATTTGCATAAATCACATAGTCAGTAAAATCGGTCACTTCCATCGTAATGTCGTACTGTTGCACGTCAATAACATGGCGGTGCGACGCTTGTGCAAACAGGAATGAAAAAATGGAAACGAATAACGTTGTAAAAAATATTTTCATCTGTATCAGATTTTAATTTCAAATAACTTGTAAACGAATTTTATAGCGAATTGGCTTTAAAATAGCGGGTTGACTCCACTAACAATTGCTCTTTATCGATGGGTACTACACCTACATTTTCGCATACTAACCCTCCGGCAATATTGGCTATAACAGTACTTGTACGCGTATCGACATTAGCTGCAAAGCAACACGCCAGAACGCTAATAACGGTATCGCCGGCGCCGCTAACATCGGCAATTTCGCGCTTTTGTGCCGGCATCGAAAACACCTGATTTTCTCCAACCAACAAAACGCCTGCCTCGGAAAGGGTTACCATTACATAGTCGGCATTCAATTTTTGGCGCAGTGCATTGGCGGCATCAGTAACCTGATCTGTATCAGACTTACTGATTGAAATTTTCATTCCTTCTGCCAACTCTTTAAAGTTTGGTTTAAAAAGGGTTACTCCCTTGTAATCGAAAAAATTTCGCTTTTTGGGATCGACCAAAACCGGAATATTGAGTTGTTTCGCCTTTTTCACTACCGCCCTTATTACCTCAGGGGTGATATTTCCTTTATCGTAATCTTCAAAAATAATGGCATCGGGATTTTGCATATCGATCAGCCGGGTGGTATGCTGAATAAATTTTTTAGATACATTCTCATCAATTGGTGAGCAAACCTCCTCATCGACCCTGAGTAAATGCTGGCTTGAAGCAATTACACGTGTCTTGACCGTGGTTGGCCGATCTGGGGTATTAAAAATACCAATATCGGACATATTTCGCTTGGCAAGCAACTGTCTGAAAATATCGCCGTAAGGATCGTTCCCGATTACAGCACAAAGCACAGCATCAGCACCCAGAGCTTTGATGTTTAACCCAACATTGGCCGCGCCACCCATTCGGTTTTCTTTATGCATAACGGTTACCACAGGCACCGGTGCTTCGGGCGATATTCGTTCTGTTTTCCCCCACATGTAGGAGTCTATCATTACATCGCCAACTACAAATACAGTTTTATTCTTAAAAGATTCAAATATTTCTGATATTTCCATAAAACTCAAAAATTTGACAACAAAAATAGTATTTAAGCGGGAAATTTAACGCAATACACGAAAGAAACACGCTGTGTAAGATAACACAAGTTCAGAAATGCGCCAATAATCCGCAAAAGCTACATACGATTACACCCAAAATGTGCAAGAAAAAATAATGAAAACTGCGGTATTCTGGCAAATAGTGTAGGTGAGATATTACGAGAATTAAATGCAACTGCGCTTACTCAGCCTTGAGAATTGCGCCAAAACAACGTCGTTTAAACTGCTGATATATTCATTAAAATTTACTATTACCTTTTTTGTGGAATAGAAACAATCATTTTTGTGCCTACGCCTTGCCGACTTTCTACGGCGATAGTCCCTTGGTGATAATCGACAAATTCCTTACAAAGCATTAATCCGAGACCTGTGCCATGCTCACGCTCTGTGCCGGGCTCGGAGTGGTGAAACGATAATTTAAACAGTTCTTTTTGTGCATCATCTGAAATGCCCACGCCATAATCCTGAACAAAAAACACAGCATTATCTTTATCATACGTACCATCTACAATAATTTTATGGCCTCTTTGAGAAAACTTTATGGCATTACTCAGCAGATTCCGTAATATAGATTCTATCATGTTTTTATCGGCAACAAAATCGAAATCAGAGTTTACACGAGCGTCAATTTCCAGTTCTTTATTGCGGGCATACTCCTGATAAAAGTTCAAACACGATTGAATAGTTTGACGAGCACTTAGCTTTTCCGGCGAAAACTTCATTTTTCCGCGTTGCGACCGCGACCAATCGAGCAAGTTCGTAAGCAACTCGCCACCCTGCCGGGCTGTGGCAAAAATGGCTCTGGCATATTTGTCAATATTTTCGTACTGCCCCTTCTCCAACTGCCTCAACATTAATTCGCTAAAGCCCATAAAAGCCGTAAAGGGATTTTTTAAATCGTGGGAAATAACGGAAAAGAATTTATCTTTCGTATCATTCAATTCTTGCAAACGACGCTCCTGCCGTTTACTTACCGACACATCGCGAACCAACACACATAAGTATTTTTTGCTGTCGGCAGCTATTTCAAAATGCTTCGAGGCCAGAGTTTTTTCAGTGCCATCGGCCATTTTATGTTCACTTTCGTGAAGTTGATACAACCATTGTTGATGCTCCCCGGTAAAAGTTCCCAGTATAAGCTTTTGTAGTTCAGTACGAAACTGATCGCGGTCATCGGAATGGTGTAGAAGTTTTGTTGCTAAATCCCAATAAGATACGTTCAAGGCCTGAGCAGCAGAAACCCCTGTAATACCTTCAATGGCCGAGTTCCACTCAACAATTTTTCCACTTCGATTAATCAACACAACTCCGTCGGGGTTCTTTTCGACTAACAAACGGAATTTTTTTTCGCTCATTTTCAGCTGCTCTTCCACCTCCTTTTGGTGCGTAATATCGTACGTAAAGCCGTAGGCATAATTCCCATTGGATCGTGGAGTAACCATTCCGCGACTGCAAAACCAAGCAATTTGTCCATCGCCCTTTTTTACGCGATATTCAATTGTGTAAATATGCCCGGGATTCTCCACACCTTTGGCCAACATCTTTTTTATGGAATCTAAGTATTGGGGTAACACATATGAAAAGTACTTGTCCCAGCTATTCAAAATGGTACCTTGAGGAACATTCAGTAAATTATTGATAGAAGTCGAAATGAAAGTATTCGATAGCTGACCTGCATCATCAATTTGCGCTTTCCAAATAGAATTGGGAATACTTTCGGTAATAATTTCAATTTCGCGAATCCGCTCTTTTAGTTCGTCTTCAACAGCTTTTGCTGAAGCAATGTTCCGTATGGCCAACAAATTTAGGGGAGAACCTTCATGCATTATACGTTGAATAAAAAACGTGCAAGGAAACACAGTAGCCTTTCCGGTAATAGCAGCTCCCTCAACCTGCTGAACATCATCTGAGGCAAGCGCATATTCCACTTGCTCCCGGCTGTAGTTCACAATAAAATCAGTTACATTTTTATTAAAAACATCATCGTCGGAAAAGCCAAACAATTCCCCAGCCAGAGCATTCTGTCCAATACAATACGTGCCTGATAACACCAGAACAGGATCAAACGAAACCCTACCCAGTAGTTCTTTAACAATATTTTTAGCTTCTTCCCTTTCCATATAGTTAATTTAATGCGCAACTTATGATATAAAAGTACAAGAACGTAAAAGGAAAACCTCACGTAAAAAAGCAGTATTTACCCATTCTTTACCTATTGAACAAAATACAAACAAGCAAATCCACTGTAAATTAACCCATTTCGCTATACAATTAAACAAACAAAGCAAATAGGATTAATCAGTTTAACTCGTTATTTCCTTGACAATTGGTTGGTAATTTCCCAGTTTACATGTACTTTTGTAAACTTTAGAAAATTAGTGCCTAATAGGATCTTATACGGGAGAAGTGTAACCCGGCAACCGGAATTTAACGAAAAAACAACCCGACCAATGAAGCCAAAAGAAGAAAAAGCATCAAAAAGACGTCTTCGAACCTCGTATATCACCACCGTAGTGTCGATAACCCTTGTGCTTTTTATTTTGGGGATCATGGGGCTTTTGGTTCTCAATGCAAAAAAATTATCCGATTATGTGCGTGAAAATATTGGGTTCAGTATTATACTAAAAGACGAAGTAAAAGAACCTGATGTACTTCGTTTACAGAAGATTATCGAATCGAAAGATTTTGTAAAAGCTACAGCCCATATTTCAAAACAGCAAGCAGCAAAAGAACTACAAGCCGACCTTGGTGAAGATTTCATCGACTTTATCGGTTACAACCCACTTCCGGTTTCCATTGAGGTGAAACTGGTGGCTGAGTATGCCAATAATGATAGCATTCGCAAAATTGAGCGCAACCTTGGTGAGTTTCACCAAATAAAAGAAGTTTGGTACCAAAAATCGTTGGTTCACTTGATGAATGAGAATATTCGTAAAATTAGTTTCATACTTCTTGGCTTTTCGGCACTTTTACTTTTAATATCAATCGTGCTTATAAACAACACCATACGACTATCCGTTTATTCGAAACGGTTTTTAATAAATACCATGCGACTGGTTGGTGCCACGCGATTTTTTATTCGCGGGCCATTTTTACGGTTAAGCATCCTGCACGGTTTTATCAGCGGCATTTTTGCAAATGCACTGATGTTTACCATAATCTACTTTATTGGAAACGAATTTCCCGAGATTACCTTTTTTAGCGATTTACGGGTAATTATTTTACTCACAGCAGGAATTGTAATTTTAGGAATAAGCATTTCCTCATTATCGACACTTTTTGCTGTAAATAAGTACCTGAGAATAAGTACCGACAAACTATATTTTTAAAACATATACACATGGCAGAAAAAGAGACAAAAAAACTATCTTTTGCAATTCCGAAAGATAGTTACAAACACCTGCTTATCGGGTTTGGAATTATAATAATAGGATACCTACTAATGATGGGAGGCGGCACAGACAATCCGGAAGAATTTAGCCGGGAAATATTCTCTTTTCGTCGCATAACCCTTGCTCCCGTAACTGTAATAGCGGGATTTGCGTATATAATGTGGGCAATAATGCGAAAACCCAAAAAAGAAGACTAAGCAAAACTGAATATGGTCGTTCATAGCCCCCCCGGTGAAGGAAGCACTTTTGGTTTTATCATTTCTTTAAAACAGGAAACGAAAAATACATCAAATCAATGATTTAAGTTTTAATTTTCAGCAACCCCTACCTACATCGTCGAAAAGAAACAGAGAAACATCTACTTTAATGAATTCCCGGAACAGTAAGCCAATTGCAAAGCCAATTATGGTTTTTTGAGGAATAAGAATTCTGCGGGAAAG
>JAWOEM010000355.1:0-2620 GCA_046482785.1 Salinivirgaceae bacterium | reverse complement strand
GTGTAAAACAGAATTTCGAATATCCAGTGCTTGTCCACGCGTGTTTATTCCCCGCGTGGCAAATGTAATTCTCGTGCTATCGATGCCTTTTGTCGTTAATTCCTTTCTAATGTTTTGAATGGTTTCTTGGTTGTGGTCTTCCTCTGCCGGAAAAGCCATAATAACTTGTGCTTTTGGTGAAGCGTTTGCTAGTTGAGCTGTGTAAAAGAGGTTTAGCAAGGTTGTCTTTCCCGGAAAGCCCGACCCGCTCATGCAGATAATGTATTCGGCTTGTTGATTGTTTTGTACTTCTTGTTCCGGATGTGATAGGCTATATATTCCCCAAAAGGGGAGTGAGGTAAAGGCTAGTAGAATAAAAAGCACAGATATGGCACCAATGACGGTTAAAATCCAAAAACTTGTTTTTTTTATTCGATTGACTAGCTTTTCTGTATTCATTGCAGTTTATTTATAAATACGTTCTCTGTTTAGCGCTTTTCTGTACAAACGGGCATTTTGGTTGTGTTGTCGTAACGTTTTTGCAAAAACGTGTTGACCAGAAAAATCGTCCTTTGCGCAAAAGTACAGGTATTTATGTTCTTGCTTGTTTAGTACTCCGTCAATAGCAGTTGTTGATGGTATGGTAATGGGACCCGGCGGTAACCCTCTGAATTTGTATGTGTTGTATGGCGATTCTATTTCGAGGTGCTTATTCAAAATACGTTTTATGGTAAAATCGCCGACAGCAAAAACCACTGTCGGGTCGGCTTGTAGCGGTATGCCTCGTTCCAGTCTATTGTGGTACACACCGGCAATTATGGGATACTCTTCGGCCAATGCGCTTTCTTTTTCTACTATAGAGGCAAGAATGCATACTTCAGCAGGACTGAGATTGAGTGCTTCGGCTTTTTGTTTTCTATTGGCCGTCCAAAATGCCTGATACTCCTTATGCATTCGCTTAAATAGTCCGTCGGCACTTATATTCCAATACATTTCGTAGGTATTGGGAATGAACATGCAAGGGAAGTTCTCGGCGTTGAATCCGAAGGTTTTTGCATAGTTATTATTATGTAATCGTTCAGCAATGGTTGCACTATCTAATTCAATTTGTTGCGATAGCACGGAGGCTAGTTTTTCTCTTGTGCGAACACTTGTAAATGTTACCATTAATGGGGTTTGAGCACCTGATCGAAGTTTCGTAACAAGCTCTTTGTTGTTTGTTCCCGGTTTTATAATATACCGTCCCGGATACACATGGTTGGGCAAATTCATTTTTGTGGCAAGGTAACGAAACGATTGGGAATTTATTATAATGTCCTTGCTTTCAAGGTATTCCATCAGATCCGCAAAATTGTCGCCTGTATGTATGAAAATTTCTGTTGGTTTATCTTTGGCTATATTGTTCTTGTAAATGTATTGCCAAGCGAAGTAAGCTACTGCGCTGCCGCCCAGTATGGTTAGTATAATTGCCGTAATTACGATTTTTTTCATCATATAATATTGTTGTGTAATTGATGTTTAATGCATCTTGAAAACGTATTTATTGGTGTTTTCTTACATGTACTCGTTAGTTTCCAAGTTCAAATATATTCAATAATTTCATAGCAAAAAGAACGATAATGATAATTAGAAACCACTTAACAAATCGGGCACCCTTTTTTATGGCTAACTGTGAGGCAACAATCCCGCCAATCAGGTTCCCAATGGCTGCTATGCCGCCCAAAACATAATTAACTTCTCCATTGATCATAAACACTGTCAGGGCAAATGGGGCATACAAAAAAACAGCCATAATTTTTATGGCATTGGCTTTTACCAGATCGTAGCCCGCCCCCAGAACCAATACAGCCAGCAGAATAATTCCCACTCCAATGTGAATAAAGCCCCCGTAGACTCCTGTGAGAAAAAAGAGCAGGTATTGCCACCAGCCCAATTTCTTTTGGTTGAGCGTTTGTTGGCCTTCAATCCATTTCGATGGATTGATAAAAATGAAAACAACCATAAAAACAAGTACTACAGCCAATACCTTTTCGAATATGTCGTGCGGAATGGAAACTGCAATTTGAGCGCCCAGAATTGAACCAATTACAATGGGAATGCTAATGATAAAGCCTTTTCTGATTTCCAGTACTTTCGCTTTGCGAAAAGTAAGTGTGGCCGCCATTGTTTGCATAATTACTCCAATTCGCACCGTACCATTGGCCATGGGGGCTGGCAATCCCATCAGCATAAACAGACTGTATGTAATTACTGTTCCACTTCCGGCAATGGTGTTAATTATGCCAACCAAAAACCCGGCAACTATGAGAATTAAGGCTGCCTGCCAGGTCCAGGGGTCAAGGTTTGTGAAGTATTCTACAATCATGGGTATGCTACTATTGGGAGTTACTTATGTTCATTTAATACGATGCTTATCAATTAATGGTGGCATTTTGTTCATCATTAGCTGCTATATGTGTTGTGTCCTTCCATTTATCAACCTTCAAACGGGCAAATTCTTTCCTCAATAGGAAAATACTGCCGGTAGTTATAATTACTCCCCCGGCAATGATTAAAATTAAATTTGTAGAACCACCATATTGTTCCGTTAGTGATGTGTTCATCATTTTTTCTGCATCCATGAAATACATACTAATAAAAG
>JAWOEM010000350.1:0-3475 GCA_046482785.1 Salinivirgaceae bacterium | reverse complement strand
CTCAACCCCCGCATGTTCACCTTTGTGATGTAGTGGTGAGACCCACACGCATGAATTACCCATAAATATTTCTTCCTACTTTACGACAAACCGCTCCTCCTTTGGTGTCGGATGGGTGACTTCAGGCCATTTTCCAGGTTGAGGTTCTGCACCTTCCGTGGCTGCCAAAGGCGGGTTGTCATCATTTATGGTAGGATTTTTACAGATATCATGACCCTCTACCTCATAGCAGAATTCAATGGGAATACCATTGGGATCAAAAGAATAAATGGAATGAATGAATACATGATCGATGACATCTGAACACTCAAAACCGGCTGCTTCAAGTTTATCCTTTAACAGCCAGGCTTCTTCACTTGATTCCACGCCAAAAGCGATATGGTCAAAACCAATTGGCCCTTTGAACGGCACCCCATGATGCTTTTTTTTTATAGACTGAGCCCCTTCCCACTCAAAAAAGGCCAGGGTGTTCTTTTCATCAATCTCAAAAAAATAATGACGAAACCCATCTTTCCCAAACCCGTGTATTAAACGCATACCAATAAGATCACGCCAGAAACGAATGGTCGAGTCCATATTCCCAGTCACCATAGCAAGGTGGTTAATTCCTCTGTATTTCATAAAACCCCTTTAAGTTTTTATACCCGATCGATTACATTGTTGGAAATATTTTGCTGAGTACAAGCGGATTTTTGCGCAAACGAATGCAGGTTTCTAACAAGTTTACGTTCTTTTTTATGCAACTAACAGGTAGCTCGGCATTGGAGGTCCCGATAGTTTAGATACTAAACTTGAAAGATCGTTACGATCAAGATTAACGTTTAGAGAACTGAAATTTCTTACGGGCTTTTTTCTGACCTGGCTTCTTACGTTCAACCTCGCGTGGGTCACGAATAAGGAAGCCTTGGTCTTTGAGAGCCTTTTTGTCTTCCGGATTAATCTCTACAAGTGCACGTGCAATAGCCAAGCGCAATGCTTCTGCCTGACCAAAAACGCCGCCGCCGTCGATGTTTGCTTTAACGTCGTAAACGCCTACCTTATCGAGCAATTTGAATGGCTGCTCTACAAGATATTGCATGTTTTGCGTTGTAAAGAAATCTTTGTAATCACGTTTGTTTACAGTGATTTTTCCATTCCCTTCACTGAGGTAGAGGCGTGCTCTTGCAGCTTTTCTACGTCCGATTGTTTTTACAACTTCCATACTTAAAGTTTAACAGTATTTAAATTAATTACTTTAGGCTTTTGAGCTGCATATTTGTGCTCTCCGCCTACATTCACATACAGATTCCCCATTAGCTTACTGCCTAGACGGTTTTTTGGCAACATACCTCTCACTGCATGTTCTACAATGCTCCTTGGCTTTTTCACTAACATTTCCTCTGCTCTCATACTACGCTGACCACCGGGGTAGCCGCTGTAGCGAATGTATGTTTTCTGTGACCATTTGTTGCCGGTAAGCTGAACCTTTTCGGCATTAATCACAATTACATTGTCGCCACAATCTACGTGTGGCGTAAATTCGGGTTTGTGCTTTCCGCGTAGCATCTTTGCTATGGCAGTAGCGACTCTTCCCAACGATTGATTCTCAGCATCTACCACGACCCATCCTTTGTTGACGGTTTCTTTATTGGCTGATACTGTCTTGTAACTTAATGTATCCACTCTTTCCTCCTGATTTTGATTACACAATAATTTTATCCTAGATACAATTTTTAGGACTGCAAAAATACAATCATATTTCAAAATTTGCAATTTTATGAACAATTAATTGTTGATAAATTTCTGATTTTAAACAAATACCGCTCCATGAAAGGATTTTACCGCAATTTTAAGGTTGTAGGGTTTTGTCAAATCTGAATTGTCGTGTAAATTGCAGCAACCTACATTGCCGACAATAAAAACGCTCCAAGGTTTCGATTATATATTTCGCATTTATTTTGGATTAAAACTGAACTTGCGGTTCCTCCTCGTCAAAGGCAATAGCTTGGTTCAAGTAATCGTTAAGGGGCTTTAGATGCGTAAAGCGTTTTGCAAAATAGGCAACGGCATCGTTTTGCAAAACGGAATTGTGAAATGGATGACTGACAAAAAAGTCTTTGTATCGCAACAAATCGATGTCGGGATGGTCTGCCGAAAAATCGCGGGGCGATGTTTTTAACTGCTCGCCTTGCATTTTACCGTAGGTATCTACGAAAGTGGGCTCTTTTAAGATGTTTCGCAGTTGGGCTGCATTATAATCGATTTGCATGCGTACTTTTTTCAATGCGTCGGGTGCCGGGCGAAACAAACCGCCTCCGAGAAAGCCGCCATCGGCTTCGATGTGCAAATAGTAGCCGGCTTTGGGGCTTTTTCGTCCGCCCTCGGCCATGTAGGCACCAAAATGGGTTTTATATGGTCGCTTATCTTTGGAAAAACGCACATCGCGGTAGAGGCGAAAAATGGAGGCTTTGGCTTGCAGGCCATGCACCTGAGCATCGAAGAGCCCAATGGCCTGTATGGTGGCATTTACTAAATCGATAAATTCTTTTCTGGCTTGCTCGTACTCCGATTTATGGTTTTGAAACCATTCCCGATTATTATTGTGATTTAGTTCTGTAAGAAATGACGTTATTTTACTCATTATACTATTGTTTCCGATTTAATAATATTTGTTGGTATCTCAATTTATTCAGCGTTTTCCTGAATAAATCGATAACGTATGGTTGCATTTTTACATCAACTTACGTTCCAAAGAATTGTGTGTATGGTAGAGCTACGCCTCACTATTGTGCCTCCACAATTTCAATTTCCTCGTCGGTTAATTTGTAAAGTTCGTAAACCATTTGGTCGATTTCTTTGTCGGTTTTGTTTATTTCGCTTTGAATGGACTGAATTTCCTTTTTCTTGATTTCAAAAACCTCCATCCATTCCATTTCATCGAGTTTGCTTAATTTTTCACCACCAGATTTTTTAATCGTTTTGTTTAATTCTTTAATGAATTCACTAAAATCCAGATTATACCACGAAATAAGCTTTTTTGATAGTTTTTCAATGTTGTATTTTGATTGTAGGTATTTTATAAAGCTGTTTTTCGTTTTATGAAAGCTTGAAGTCAGGGAAATAATTATTTCTGTTTTTGTTGTCAATAATTCTGAATTGCTAATCTCAGGAATTGGAATTTGTTCAAAATATTGTGGTTTGACCTCGATATAACCACCACTTCTGACAACACATATATTTGTAAGAAAAAACCAAACCAACTTTGAATTAAGGATTGATACGAGAAATTTATCTTTAGTAGGAAGTATAACTGCCGGAGCATTTATGTATGCACCTGTTTCATCATAAGAAAACTTATTGCTGTTTTGAAGGTTTGGAAAAACAACTTTTGGTTTTTCAAATAGATTATAATATGCACAATTTCTTAACTCCCAGAAAAAATCACCTTTATCATACCTTTTTTTTGCCCGTTCCTCAAGCGGTAAAATATGACTCA
>JAWOEM010000064.1:0-6330 GCA_046482785.1 Salinivirgaceae bacterium | reverse complement strand
GGAAAACAGAAGTTGATAATCTTAAGTGGGATAATGCTGCAGCAAAAGTATTGAATGTATATGAAGAAGCTGTAAGGGAAGCGGCAATACACTAATTATGGCAAACTAAATTATTGCATTGAAATAACTAAAAAAAATACTTTCGTGTTAAGTGGCTGGCGATAATTATAAAGGAAAAGTAAACGATCTGATTAAATAGAACTCTGATTTATCTTTTATATATGAACGGCCATTTGCGAGCACGAGAGAACCTAAAAAATTATACACCATGAAGAAAATATGCTTTTATTTCCAGGTGCATCAGCCATTTCGGTTGCGTACATATAGATTTTTCGATATAGGCAAAAACCACGATTATTATGACGAATTTGCCAATAAGTCGATTATGCGAAAAGTGGCAGAAAAGTGTTACTTGCCTATGAATCAATTGCTTCTTGAATTGATTAATAAATACGATGGTAAATTTAAAATAGCTTTTTCCATAAGTGGAGTGGTTCTCGATCAGATGGAAATGTATGCCCCCGATGTGCTGGAAAGCTTCAAGAAATTGGCGCAAACAGGGAAGGTTGAATTTCTTGCAGAAACCTACGCACACTCGTTATCGGCACTTACCGATCGGGAAGAGTTCGAAACACAGGTGGCTAACCATGTGAAAAAAGTGAAGGAGCATTTTAATCAAACCCCCACCGTTTTCCGAAATACCGAACTTATTTATTCCGATCATATAGGTAGTATTGTTGCCGATATGGGCTACAAAGGAATGCTTACCGAAGGCGCAAAACATATTATGGCGTGGAAAAGCCCAAATTATGTTTACACCAATACCATTAATCCACGCTTAAAACTATTGTTGAAGAACTTTAAGCTAAGCGATGATATTGCTTTCCGTTTTTCGAATCGTGAATGGAATCAATGGCCACTCACTACCGAAAAATATATTGAGTGGATCAGAAATCTTGATGGAAAAGAAGAAATTGTGAACTTGTTTATGGATTACGAGACTTTTGGAGAGCACCAATGGGAAGAAACCGGTATTTTTGAGTTTATGCGTGCATTGCCCGATGCGGCATTCCGTCACGGAGCATTTGAGTTTGTAACCCCATCAGAGGCAATTGATCAGCTACAACCTGTAGGTCCGCTTCACATACAGGAACCTATTTCGTGGGCCGATGAGGAGCGCGATTTAACAGCCTGGCTTGGTAATGAATTGCAAGACGATGCTTTTGAGAAACTCTATTCGTTGTGGAAAATTGTTAGATCCAAAGACGATCCGGATTTATTGCGCGATTGGCGATACTTGCAAACCAGTGACCACTTTTACTATATGTGTACCAAGTGGTTTTCAGATGGCGACGTGCATAAATATTTTAATCCATACGGTTCTCCCTATGAAGCATACATCAATTTTATGAATGTGTTGAGCGATTTTAAAATAAGACTGGGAGAGGGTACAAATGAAAAAGCTGAAGTTGAACGGCTGAAAAAACTTACAAAGCAGCAAGAGGAGAAAATACGCGAACTGAATGTGAAAATTGGTGAGGTATCACGAAAAGAGACAAAGACCACAGTAAAAAAGAAATAGACCGTTTCTGCTTCTTAGGTATCATAAATAAAACAAAACAATGGCAAAAAAAAATAAACCTGAATACTTGTTCGAAACAAGTTGGGAAATTTGTAATAAAATAGGAGGAATTCATACGGTAATTGCCACCAAGGCTGCCGGATTGCTCGCCGAGTACGGTAGAAATCTGGTGCTTATTGGACCCGACACAACTCAGTATTCCGATGGTAATATTGAGTTTGAAGAAGATCGGACACTCTTTCCTCAATGGGCTGCAGAGGCTGCGAAAGATGGCTTTCGCATTCGCATTGGCCGATGGAAAATTGAAGGCAAACCAATTGTAATTCTTATTGATTTTACCACGAATGTGCCGCAAAAAGATTCCATTTTAACCGACTTGTGGGAAGGGTTTGGTGTCGATTCGCTCACCGGCCAATGGGATTATGTTGAGCCTGCCATATTCGGTTACACCGCCGGACAGGTTATCGAACATTTCGTCGACTTTAACTTATCGCCTCGCCACAAGGTTATAGCCCATTTTCACGAATGGATGACTGGCAGCGGTGTGCTTTACATTGAGCGTCATGCAGCTTGGATTGCAACCGTTTTTACTACGCATGCAACAACTATGGGGCGTGCAATGTCGGGCAATGGTGTCCCGCTTTATACCAATATGGAGCATCACGATGTTGAAAAATATGCGCGCCAGTACAATATGATTGCCAAATATTCGCTCGAAAAGCAAGCCGCACACAATGCCGATGTGTTTACCACAGTTAGCGACATTACTGCACAGGAGTGTAAGTTTTTGCTCGATAAAGAACCCGATGTGGTGACGCCAAATGGTTTCGATATGGCCATTGTTCCAGATAAAGAGCGTAGGACTGAATTGCGCAATACAACTCGCTCGAAGTTGTTTAATGTTCTGGAAACACTATACGGAAAGACTATTAAGAAAGATGCTTTGGTTGTTGTAATCAGCGGACGTTACGAATGGAAAAATAAAGGTATTGATGTTTTTCTCGAAGCTTTTGAGCGAATTAATACTTCCAATACCAGTCGTCAGTTAGTTCCGTTAATTCTAGTACCCGGAGGGCATGGAGGCGTGCGTAATGAACTCCTTAATGCATTGAAAGATAGTAGTAAGGATGGAATCGACCGGCCTTACCTTACACATGTATTGCATAATCGCGATAACGATCCCGTGGTTAATGCCATTGAACTATCTAGCCTTCACGAGAAAAAAGATGTATTTCCGCTATTTGTTCCCTGCTACCTGAACGGCAACGATGGTATATTTGATATTCCTTATTATGAGATGTTTTTAGGAGGCGATATTGGAGTTTTTCCATCATATTACGAACCATGGGGGTATACTCCGTTGGAATCGGTTGCGTTTGGCGTGCCTGCAATAACCACCACACTGGCAGGTTTTGGAGTCTGGATAAACGACAAGAAAAATATTGCCGACGGTGCCTGCGTAATCGACCGCACCGACGATAATGATATGGAAGTTATCGATGCTATCGTGAAACAAATTGAAGTATTTGCTAAACTTTCTAACGAGCAAGTGGATACCGCAAAAGATGCTGCCACATCCATTGCGTCAAAAGCACAATGGAGTAATCTTATCGATCACTATCACGAAGCCTATAATAATGCTTTGGAGCTTTCATCGCGCAAGAGCGTTAAAATGCGACCCCGAAAGCAATTTGAGTTGCCTCAATTAGAAAGCGATAAAATAAACAATGCACCTCGATGGAATAAAATGGTTATTCAGAGCAATCTGCCAAAAGAGCTTTCCGGTTTAATCGATATTAGCAATAACTTGTGGTGCACATGGAATTTTGAAGCATCGCGACTTTTCAAGTCCATGGATGAGGAGCTTTGGTATGCTACAGAACGAAATCCGATTGCATTGCTTAACCAAATATCGAAAGACAGGCTCGAAGCTTTGTTGGCCGATGATGGTTTTATGCAATCCTATCACGATTTAAAAAAAGCCTTTGATAGTTACATTAAACAAGAATCAGATTCGGAAGAAACCATTGCTTACTTTAGTATGGAGTACGGTTTTCACGATAACCTGAGAATTTATTCCGGTGGCTTGGGAATTTTAGCCGGCGATTATCTGAAAGAGGCTTCTGATAATAAGCTAAACCTTATTTCAGTAGGTTTTCTTTATCGTTACGGCTATTTTAAACAGCAATTTACCCTTAGTGGAGAGCAGCAGGCAATACTTGAAGCACACAACTTTACCGATTTGCCCGTTACCCCACTGAAAGATGAATTTGGTAATCCTGTACTTGTTGGCGTTGATTTTCCGGGACGTTCGGTTTATTTAAAAGTTTGGCTCTTACAGGTAGGACGTAATCCGCTCTATTTGCTCGATGCCGATAATGATTTTAATAATCACGAAGACCGAAGCATTACCCACCAGCTTTACGGCGGTAATTGGGAAAATCGATTGAAACAAGAAATTGCCTTAGGGTTTGGTGGCATTCGTTTGTTGCGACACTTGGGTTATAATATTGATATTTACCACCTTAACGAAGGCCATGCTGCATTTATAAATCTGGAGCGAATTGGAAATTTGGTGCAAGAAGAAAAGTTGACATTCGATGAGGCGCTTGAAGTAGTTCGTGCCCGATCGTTATTTACAACTCACACGCCTGTGCCAGCCGGTCACGATGTTTTTGAGGAGGATTTGCTGCGGATGTATTTGCGTCATTTGCCAGAAAGGCTCGGAATTACATGGGAAAACCTGATACAATTGGGGAGAATGACTCCGCAGAACAATAGGGAACCTTTTTCTATGAGTGTTTTGGCTGCCAACACTTCTAAAGAAATGAATGGCGTTTCTGAATTGCACGGCAGGGTATCAAGAGAAATGTTCCAGAAACTGTATAAAGGCTATTTTGCAAACGAGTCGCATATTTCGTATGTTACTAACGGGGTTCATTATCCTACCTGGACGGCTAAAGAGTGGAAGCGACTACACGAATCGTATTTTGCCGAGGGCTTTTACGAGAAAGTTTCCGATCGCAGCTTGTGGAAGCGTATTTATGATGTACCCGACGAAGAAATTTGGAGCATAAGGCAGGTATTGCGTCAAAAATTAATCGACTTTATTAAAGAACGGTTTGAAGATAACTGGGTGAAACGGAACGATAATCCGCGGCGTATTATGCAGGTGATTAATACCATTGATTCCAATACCTTGACTATCGGGTTTGCCCGTCGATTTGCCACATACAAACGTGCCCATCTGTTATTTACCGATACCGAGCGGTTAAAAGAAATTGTAAATAATCCCGAGCGACCCGTGCAATTTGTGTTTGCCGGGAAAGCACACCCGGCCGATAAAGCGGGTCAAGATATTATTAAGCATATTATTGAAATATCGCAACGCCCTGAGTTTGCCGGTAAAATTATTTTTATCGAAAACTATGATATTTTACTGGCCAAGCGTCTTGTAAAAGGAGTTGACGTATGGCTTAACACACCTACACGTCCGCTTGAAGCGAGTGGTACCAGTGGAATTAAAGCAACACTTAACGGAGTGCTCAACTTTAGTGTGCTCGATGGATGGTGGCGCGAAGGCTTTAAACCCAACGCAGGTTGGGCATTGCAGGAAGAGCGAGTGTACGAGAATCAGGAGTTCCAAAACGAACTCGATGCTGTTAATATTTATGCAACGCTCGAAAATGAGATTATTCCGGCATTTTACGATAGAAACGAGAAAGATATCCCCGTAAGGTGGATTGAGTTTATAAAAAACAACATAGCTCAAATTGCACCGGAGTTTACTACTCACAGGATGATACACGATTATATCGATCGTTTTTATAAGCCGCTAATGAAGTCGGGTAAAGAAATTATGGCCAGTAATTACAAATTGGCTACTGATATTGCCATGTGGAAACAACATAT
The DNA here is from genome assembly GCA_046482785.1 of Salinivirgaceae bacterium. Lineage (GTDB taxonomy): Bacteria > Bacteroidota > Bacteroidia > Bacteroidales > Salinivirgaceae > Salinivirga. The sequence continues at coordinate 836 of JAWOEM010000064.1, read as the reverse complement.
TTATGCCAACTGGGAAGAAATTGAGGTTGTGAATGTTGATTTCCCCGATACTTCGAAACATGATTATAAATCGGGGCATAGTTATCATGGCGAAGTGTTGTTGAGTATGACCAATCTCAAGCCCGAAGAGGTGGGAATTGATTTGGTATTGTCAGGTGAGGCTGAAAATATGCGTGAAATGACTAATGTTATTCAGCTTAATTACGACAAATCGGCCGATAATATGCACTTTTATTCTGTAGAAATGGAACTGGAGAACCCGGGAACATTCGAATATGGATTGCGTATTTATCCCAAGCACAGCGCATTAAAGTACAGAACAGAGTTTAATCTGGTTCGCTGGATTTAATGTTTTTCGAGTAACCAAAATCCTGCAATTGTTTCATTTTGAATGAGTGCACTTGCAGGATTTTTTTTGAAAATGGTGAAAACAAAAGCAAGATACACGTGGGAGAGGGGTGTGTATCTTGCTTTTTATTTATTTACTAATTGTGTCCTTTTTAGGAAACAGCTTGAACCGTTCCCTGTGGGTTAAAAGTTTTGAAACTCATCGTCGCTATCCATGTTTAAAGCTATTCCTTTATCAGAACTTGGCTTGTGCGCTTGCGTTTTCGCTATTTGTGGTTTTTTCTTTGCCGTTTTTGTTTTGTGCTTATTATCGCTGCCTGTATTAAAAAAACCAACGGTCGTTTTTAACTCATCTGCTTGGCTCGAGAGCTCTTCGCTGCTTGTAGCCAGCTCTTCCGATGCTGCTGCATTTTGCTGCGTTACTTGATTGAGTTGCTGCAATGCGCCGTTTACCTGTTCTGCACCGCCGGTCATTTCGTTATTGGCAG
>JAWOEM010000379.1:0-7576 GCA_046482785.1 Salinivirgaceae bacterium | reverse complement strand
CAAAACTAGCAACTTTTCGTTTCATCGCTAACACCGTAACAGAAAGCACATGAAATGTCCTGTCCATATCCCTATATGGACAGGACATTTCATGTGCTTTCTGTACCGGACTTAGCGATGAAACGAAAATTTGCTAGTTTTGAAGTCGCTGGAAATTCGCTGTATTCTTGTGTATCGAAAAAAAGCATCCCGAAAACTTAATTTTCGGGATGCTTTTTTCATTTTATCTGTAAGCATATTACAAACTTACATTTCTACACTTACGTATTTTATTACAATCTCTTAGTCGCCCATTTTTATCCATTTCCATAATTCTTTGTATGATACTTTTGAACCATACATAAGAATTCCGGTTTTGTAAATGCGGGCTGCAATCCATATCATAGCCAAGAATGTGGCCACGAGTAGTGTTGCCGAAAGTACGAGGTCAAAAATTGGTACTCCAAACGGAATGCGAACGAGCATCACAATGGGCGATGTAAATGGTATGATTGAGAACCAGTACGTTAGCATGCTTTCCGGATTGTTAATGGTATTTATCATCACAAATAGTGCAAGGACTAGTGGGATGGTAATTGGTGCCATGAATTGCTGTGTGTCACTTTCGTTGTCGACCGCTGAGCCTACAGCTGCAAATAGTGCTGCATAAAGCATGTAACCGCCAATGAAGAAGAAGAGGAATGAACCAATAATGAGCGGCCAGTTTACATTGGCTATGGAGAGCAAAATTTCCTGGATTTCGCCCATATTGTTTTCTACCATAGGTGTTACGCTTTGCATACCGCCGGCTCCCATAAATTCTCCGGCTTGCTGTTGCAGTTGTGATACATCGGAGGGAAGTAAGAAAACAAAGGCCAGAGCCGATAATCCCGCCGTAAGTATTATCCAGATAAGATACTGTGTTAGACCAACTAGTCCTACTCCAAGCACCTTGCCCATAAGTAGTTGGCGTGGTTTTACGGAGCTGAGTATTACTTCGACTATGCGGCTTGTTTTTTCTTCAATTACGCCGCGCATCACCTGCGAACCAAACATAAATACCGATATGTAAATGAGGAACCCGGCCACATAACCTATTATCATGGCTATTTCGGGGCGTGTTTCTTTCTCTTCGCCATCTTCGGTTACCTTAATGCTTGCAATGGAAATGTTTGTTTTCATGTTTTCAAGCGTCTCCTGATCGATGCCGGCATTGCGTAATTTTTGGTTTTCTATTTCGCGTTCAATGGCGTTTTCGATGTGGCTACGTACGCCCATTGAAAGGGATTTTTGGGCGTAGGTTTGCACCTTTAACGACGATAATACGTTGGAAGGAATAAATACCACTGCGTAGTAATCGCCTGCTGTAATTGCCTTTTTCGAGGTTTTATAATCGAAGTCTTTGTATCGGAAATTTGTGGTTGTGGTATTTTGAATTTTTCCCTTTGTTTTTTGCAATCGCTCCACAACCAGTGGCAATAAACGGGCATATTTTTCTGCCAGCGAATCGAATGGTTGGTTGGGGAGGTCGTGGTTCGATTTTATTTTTCGAGCTTCTGAAACGAAGCCAAGTTGCAGGTTTTTTCCGAGCAACGAATCGCGGTTATTGGCAATAATATGAAGAACATCGTTAAACTTTTTCATGTCTTTCCCAATAAACGGAAGATCTTTGGAGTTTTTTGCCAGGTCGGTATGAAAGCGTTGAGAGTTAAGTGTTATGCTTTCTTTCAACACCTTGGTATAATCGAATATTCCGGAAGAATCCACTACTGCAATTTCTTTCATTTCGCTGTCTTCCATGGTTGCAAACCATGCTGGTGCAGCAATAAGGGCGGCAAACAGTATGGGACCAAGAAGGGTCATGAGAAGAAACGACTTTTTCTTAACTCGTGTAATGTATTCTCGTTTTAAAATATATTTTGTTTTGTTCATGGTAGGGTTATTTAGTTTTGTGTTTTATGTTGGTTAACTACTTCAATAAATATATCGTTCATCGAAGGAATAATTTCGTTGAACGAATGCAGTGTAGCGTGTTGCATAACGTTTTTTATCAGGTCGTTTGGCGTCGATGCATCACTAATTTTTATGCGGCAGTATTGCTCTTCTTCTAATTGTTTTTCGCTAATAAGTTTGTACCTGTCTTCCAGTTTTTCGGCTATGCTTGTATCTCCCTCGTACCGGAATTCATACTCGTAGGTTCTGAAGCCTTTTTTTATTTCGTTTACTTTTCCTTCCAGTATTTTTTTCGAATTGTTGATGAGCGCAATATTATCGCATATTTCTTCTACGCTTCCCATATTGTGGGTCGAGAAAATTACTGTAGCACCTTTTTGCCGTAGCTCCAGTATCTCCCTTTTCATAATATTTGCATTAATGGGGTCGAAACCGCTAAATGGTTCGTCGAAGATAAGTAGTTGGGGTTCGTGAATGATTGTAACAATGAATTGCACCTTTTGTGCCATTCCTTTTGATAATTCCTCAACTTTTTTGTCCCACCATTGTTGTATTTCGAATTTTTCGAACCAGTATTTTAATCGTTTAAGGGCATCTTGTTTGCTAAGGCCTTTCAAACGGGCAAGGTAAAGGGCTTGCTCACCCACTTTCATTTTTTTGTACAGACCGCGTTCTTCGGGGAGGTACCCAATATTTTCAACGTCTTTGCGACGGAGTGGCTTGTTGTTGAATAAAATTTTACCGCTGTCGGGGTACGAAATTTGGTTGATTATTCGAATAAGTGTCGTTTTTCCGGCACCATTTGGCCCCAGTAGTCCAAACACGCTTCCCTCAGGTATTTCTAACGAAACGTCTGTTAGTGCCCTGTGGTTGATGAAGCTTTTGTTTACATTTTCAGTTGTTAATATTGGTGTCATGGGTTAATTATTTAATTGCTGATGGGTTTCCATCATATTTAATTATCATTTTATCTGACTAAACTCCCCAACTTTTTATCGGGAAATTTGCTTGGCGAATTTAGTTAAATACATTTATAGAGAAAAGCTCCTTTGCATTTTTTCTCTTATTTGTACTTTTTCGGGCAAAAAGGTTACAAAAAAAACCGAATATTCTTGCAAAAAGAATATTCGGCTTATTTGATTTACATTGCTCGGCATATTTTTGTTTAAGAATGCTGGCAAAGTTGGATTTCTTATGCAAATTGATTGGTGTTATTGCATTTCCTTCATTGCTTTATAAGCTTTATCGCCATACACAATAGATGGGCCACCGCCCATTACTACTGCTACACCAATGGTTTCAACAATTTCTTCTTGTGTGGCTCCGGCTTCAAGCGCACCTTGCACATGACAAGCAATGCAGCCTTCGCATCGAATAGTAATTGATATGCCCAAAGCAATAAGCTCTTTTTGTTTTCCTGTTAGTGCTTTGTCTTCGCCAGTAGCGTGATGCATGGTGCCAAACCCTTCGGCAATTTTTGGATTTTCTTTTGAAAGAGTTCCAATAAAATTAAATACGTCTTTGGCTTGTTCTTTATAATTTCCCATTTTGATTTTGAATTTAAGCGATTTAACGAAGCACTATCGCTTCGTTTTCTACTTATTCAAACAAGGGCTGTCAATTTTTGTTTTGGTGTTTTGTAATATCATTTTGTTTTGCATCATTCGATTTGAAATTCTGTGGTAAGGTAATGAAAAATCTTGTTCCGCTTGGGTAATTGTTTTCAATTCTGATTTGCCCGTTGAGTAGCTCTACTAATTGCTTGGTAATGAATAAACCAAGTCCGGTACCTCCATATTTTCTGGCCACATTGGTGTCTGCTTGTCTAAAACGTTCAAATATTACTGCGTGTGCATCTTCCGGAACGCCTATTCCTGTGTCTTCTACATAGAGTTCGATGCCGTTGGTTATGACTTTGAAGCCAAACTTTACATGTCCGTTGTGAGTGAATTTTATGGCATTATTCAGCAAGTTATTCATAATTTGCTGAATACGGGTTTCACTTGAGTGAATGTAGAACGGTTTATTGGCAACGGGTATGTCTAATATTAACTTGAGTTGGTCTTTGTCTTTTTTCTCATGCAACTCCATTTTTTGTTGTTCTTGTATTTGCAACAGGCATTCGTTTAAATCGAACTCCTTAGCATACATTCTAATTTGGTTGGCCTCTATTTTTGATAGGTCGATAATATCGTTAATAAGCTGTAGTAGTTGTTTGGAGCTGGCTTGTATGATATTGAAAAGCCGATCTTGCTTGCTTTGCGGGTAATTTTTGCTGCGAAGCAATTCCGTAAACCCAATTATGCCGTTCATTGGTGTTCTAATTTCGTGGCTCATATTGGCTAAAAATGCCGATTTAAGTTTGTCTGCATTTTCTGCTTTTTCCTTTGCTACACGCATCTCTTTCTGAGCATTTTTGGCTTCGGTTATGTCTTGAATTGTATTTACATAAAACTCTACTTTTCCTTCACTATTTATAACAGGTGTGCTTGTTGTGCGTAAAAATTTTTCAAGATGGGTTTCGTAGTACTCAGCAGTAAAAGTTTCAGTAGAATTATCGGTACGGCATGTGGCACAAGTGGTTTTGGGTTGGTTGCTGCCATGAATAACATAAAATGATTGTGAGCCAATAAGCTCGTCGGGTGAATTATGTCCTACCATACGGGCAAATGCAGGATTGCACAGTAAAATTTGGTAATTGCTGTCTAACAGGAATATGCCTTCGCTTACCGCATTAAATGTTCGGCGCCACTGCTCTTTTTCTATAAAAACTTGCCTGTCCAGTTGTTTTTGTTTGGAAATATCGTGCAGGTAAAGAATTATCTGTTTTTCTTTGTTTACTTTTGTAGCACTCAGAAGCACCTGTTTTTTAATTTTATTGTTATTTGTTATGGTGGTTTCCACGTTTTGCACTTTATCTCCATTAGTCACTTTTACTAAAACTGACTTTAGGTCTGATTTGTTGGCCCATAATGAAAGGATGGATTTATCACCCAATTCGTTCTTGGGCATACTCATCAGTTTTAGTGCAGACGGATTAGCATAAACAATTTTATTTTTTTTGTTAATAATGACAATGGAAGTAGGTGAGGCCTCAATGTAATTTCGGAACTTTTGTTCGCTTTCTATTAGGTTTTCAGCCATTATGCGCTCTTGCTCGTATTTTTGGCTCAACTCCTCGTTTAGCGAAATGTACTCTTCATTTTGTGCCTCTATTTCGTCGGTTTTTTCTTTGAGTGCGGCCTGGCTTTTAAGTTGTTCTGTAATGTCTCTGATAATAGCAATGACCTTGTTTTGGCTTTTTGATTCAAACACAGAAAGCGTTATTTGTGTGTCGATAAGTGTACCGTCTTTGTGTTTGTGTTGCCAGTAAAATCGACTGTATCCATTTTTTATTGCTTCCTCAATGTTGGCGTAGGCTTGTGTATTGCTATTGTTACCATTGGGTTGGTATTCCGGAGAAATATCGATGGGCGATAGTCCAATAAGCTCGTTATAAGAATATCCGAAAAGATTGGCGGCTTGTTTGTTGCAGTCTTCTATTTTATCGGTTAAAACCAAAAATCCATCTCCTGAGTAGTCGAAAATGGCTTTGTACTTTTCTTCGCTCATTTTGAGCCTACCCTGGGTTTCATGCGCTTCAGTTACATCTATTGCGGCTATGCGTATGCTGCCTTCTTCGGAGTAGCTTTCATTTTCTTTTTGGCTGGTGAGTTTTATATGCTTTTGGGCATTGTTTTTTGTATTGATGATGATTTCGCACGTTTGTGGTTTCCAGGTTCTTAGCGTTTCTTTTATATGGAAATAGAATTTATCTTGCGAGTCGGGGGCAATAAAATCTGTTATGGTTGCTGAGGTTAGCTCTTTTTGTTCTTTATCAAAGTATTCGCAACCTTTTTTGTTGATACGAATTATGACCAACTTTTTGGTAACAACAAAATACCCTATGGGAGCATTTTCAAACAAATCGATAAATCGTTGTCTATTGGTTTCTAAGCTTAACTGGGCTTGACGTAATTCTTCATTTTGTTGTTCAAGCTCAATTTGGTATATATTTAACTCCTCAATTAACGATTCTAAGTTCTGTGTATCATATTCATCATTTTTCACACCTCTTTTCTGAAGTATTTCTTGTGCTTTGGCTCTTAGTTCATCGTTTTTATTTTTCATAATGCTGCATGCTGAATCTATAAATTTATTAAATTGCTCGCTTTGTGCCCATTGGGCGTTCAATAGTTTCTATCGGCTCTTTTTGGCTTGCTATTCTGCTTGCACGATTTTAATTTTTTCAATGGCAAATTCAAAGTTGCCTTCTTTATCAAAAACCGGATCGATGGATACCCTAATCTGTTTTTTGATGTTTGGCTCCCAAAACTCATTTTCTTTGTGTTTTTTCTCACTTAACCCTTTACACGTAATGCATCTTTTTGGTGCTTTTTGTGTTCCGTGAACTATTTCATACGATTTTTTCCCCTTTATAGTTTGTGCGTCTGTGTTAAAAATTTCTAAAAATTTTGTATTATAGTGTAAAATTGTGTAGTTCTCATCGATGAGTATAATGGCTTCGTTAAGGGAGTTGATTGTATGCTCCCAAATTTTTAATTGTTGATGGTGTTTTTCTTTTAGGGTGACATCTTTAATTATGGCCACAAATGTCTTCTCTTTTTCTGTTTCAATGGAAAATTTACCGGTTTCTCCAATAAATGATGTTCCATCTTTTTTTCGATAATCGATGTTTTTCACAATAGATTTTTCATCGCCTGTGAGCACTTTCCCCACTTTTTTGTAATCTTCTTCGTTTCCGTAGAGCATTGAAGTTGTTTTTTTTACTACTTCTTTTTTATCGAATCCAAAAAGCGATAGGAATGCTTCATTCACATCTATAATGGTGCGATTTTTATCGAGAAGCAATACGGCATCGCGGTTTTGATTAAAGAGTTTGCGGTATTTTGCTTCGCTTTCTTTGAGTGCAAGTTCAGTTTTATGTGTTTCTGTTATATCGTGCAAGTTAAAAATGGCTCCTTTGAACTCTTGTGCGGCATTGTAGATGGGTGTGCCACTAATAGACAGTAGTACTTTTTTATTATCGTTTACTTGTATGTAGTGTTTGTAATTTTTTATGGGTTTTCCATTTTTCTTTATTTGGGCAAAAGGAAGATCATTTGGCTCTATGGGCTTGTTTGCCAGATCGGTAATTTTCCATTTATGATCTTTAAACGTGCGTGTTTTTATTTCATTTTCTGTAATTGTAAAAAGTTCTTTTGCTTTATTATTCGCATAAGTAATTACTCCGGTTTCGTCCACCATGGTACTAGCTTGAGGGTTTTGCTCCAGTGTTTCAAGCACCAACTGGTTTGCTCGCTGCCTTTCTGCTTCATCTTGTTTTTCGCGTGTAATATCCATCACAATTCCTGCAATTTTGTGAGGGTTTCCGTTTTTCTGTTTTGCAATAATTCCACCCTTATCTTTAAACCATTTATAGGTTCCATCTTTACCTTTTATTCGGTATTCAGTATTGTAAGTATCTGTTTTTCCTTCGAGGTGGATTCGGAGTTCTTCCCCAGTACCCCCAGCGACTTCATCCAGGCCAGCGTGACCATGAACGATGGCACGTCCTACGAAGCCCGGAATGCCGCATTGGCAC
>JAWOEM010000363.1:0-11347 GCA_046482785.1 Salinivirgaceae bacterium | reverse complement strand
GCACATAAAACAAGAATAACCCAAAGGAGATTAAATACGAAGCATTGAAGTAAACAATAGAAAAAAATACAAAAATGAAAGAAACAACAACCATAAACATAAGCGGCATTATATTTCATATTGATAATGATGCATTTGAACTACTAAAAAACTATTTTCTTAAGCTAAAAAACAAATTCGGCAATACATCGGAAGGAAAGGAGATAATAAACGATATTGAACTGCGTATAGCCGAACTATTGCAAGAAAAGCTTAACGATAAAAAAGAAGTGATTAATGAAATAGATATACAGCAAGTGATAACCACCATGGGCGATCCGGAGAATTTAGACAGCGAACCGGTAGATGAAGAAGCAGAAGAACGGAGTTATAGTACATCGAAACAGCGAAGACTTTATCGCGATGGCGATAACATGGTGCTTGGCGGGGTGTGTGCTGGTATGGGACACTATTTTGGAATGGATCCGGTTCTAATTCGGGTTCTTACCATCATTTTTACATTATTTTACGGTGTAGGTTTTTTAATTTACATAGTAATGTGGGCCTTCATTCCTAAAGCAATAACTACTACACAAAAACTGGAAATGAAAGGTGAACCCGTTACCGCTAAAAACATTAAGCGCACCATAAAAGAAAATTACGAAGACGTAAAAAACTCGGGCACCTACCGCAAGGCACAAGAAGGATTCGAAAGAGGAGGCTCGGCCGTAGGAGGTTTTGTTCGTTTCATATTGCGATTTATTGTAATAGCCATAGGCGCTTCCATGATTTTAGGTACCGTAATTGGTATTGTAGCCATTATAAACCTTTTCTTGTTTGCAGCACCGCCTGTTATTGCCCATTCTGGATTGCATGGAGCGTTTTTTCCATTTCTAAATATGTTTTTCCAAAACGAGTTAACGATGATCATTTTCATCATAGCCATAATATTACTAGCCATCATTCCAATTTTACTCGTTCTGTTTTTGGGTGTAAAAATGGTATTTCCATTTAAAACCAACAATAAAGCGATAGGTCTTTCTGCACTGGGAATATGGTTAATTGCGCTGGCACTTGTAACCTCCATTAGCATATCGACCGGAATGCGCTATTCCGAAACTGTTACCCACGAAAATACGCTTGAATTAGCTACTCCAACAGGAAAAACCATGTACCTACAGTTAAAAAGCAATAGCAAACCATTAAATACGCTATCGCACAGCTCCTTTAAAATAAACAGTGCTGAAAAAATGCTTTACCGCAGACCAGAGCTCGACATTGAAAGAGGTACAACAGACCAATTTGAATTGGAAATAAGAAAAAAAATAAGAGGCGAAAATCGCGAAAAAGCTTACTTTGCGTCCGAAATAGTATCCTACAATTTTAACCAAACCGATTCTATCTTGGTGTTCGATGAATACTTTACAACCGATTTCAAAAACATTGGCAAAGTAGACGACTATGATTTAACGCTCTACGTGCCGGAGAATTATTCGATTGTTTTCGATAAAGAATTATACAAAATTGTAGATGACATCCATAAATCGGAGCATATTTCAAACGAAAACATGATGGGTAAAAAATGGGTGATGACCAACTCCGGATTATCACGTAACCGATAAGAAGCATTCGTTTATTAAAAAGTAAAACAAACGTACGAAAGCTCAACTAAAGAAAATTCTGTAGTAAACGGTCAATTACCTGTTTACTACAGAATTTGTTTTGAACGTTTTCAATTACCAATTCTGATTTGGCATTTTCTTCATAAAAACGTTCCTCATTCTGTGCAATAAAGTATTTATTATGATGCCATTGGGCTAAATATTCCTGTTCTGTTTGCCCTTGTGTAGGAATTAAAACCGCCGTATGTTGCAACCACATCAAATCCATAATAGTTGTGTAGCCACTACGAACGACCACTAATTCGGCTTCGCGCAACAGTTGTGCAAATAAATTATCGGGCAAATGTCCGGTTAACTTAACTTTCCCAAATTGTTGCATATTTCCCGACTTATGCAAAGCTCCAATAATCATTGATTGTGGTGTATTTTTCCAATGCACAATCATCCGTTTTTTCCAAATGCTCCTTTTAGGTTCGGGCCCGCTTAATACGCAAATATTTTTGTACGTGTCGATGCTTTCTGCAGAGGAAAAATTCAGCATAAAACGCGATAAGCCACCAATAAAATGTACCGGAGTGTTGATGTTGGCCTTAGAAAGGTCGCCGGCAAAAAAATGATCTTCGCTATCGGGAACCCAACAGGCATCAAATTTTTTAATAAACCAATGATGAAAAAAATTCATCGAACGTTTTACAAACCTGTTTGCATGCAAAATCTGCAATTGGTGAGTCATGTAAATTGAAGAAACACCACGATGCCGAAAAAATGGCCTATTATCAGAAATAATTACAGATGGGGCATATTTCTCCACTATCTTTTGAACGGCCAGACGTGTATGAACAGCAACCACAAACAGTCTGGGCATTTGCCATATGAGGGACAGCCACAACGGGCAATTATAATACTTCACCGCATAGCCGGGAACCGTCTGAACTTCGACATTCAGAGATTGAAATAAAAATTGAAGTTTTTCAGGAACTGCTACAATTACTCTATAATCGTTTTTCAACCATTCTATTAATGGTAAAACACGTGTTGCATGGCCCCAACCCCAATCCAATGGAGCAACAATAAGCGTTGGTGCATTGGGCTTTCCCATTTACTATTCAAACAATTTGTAATCGTCAGAAATATCCCAATTTTGCTCAGTATCCCAGTTTTCTTTTACAACAATTTCCGTCGGAAAGGCAATAATTAATTCCGGTTGTAGCTTCTCATAATAATTACCGGTATCCCAAATACCATTGCGATTCGCATCTATAAGTACTCTCAAATTGTATTTTCCGGGTAGGAGTTGATTAAACTCAATACTCTTTTGCGTGGCATATTTTATTCGACGTACGGTTTTTTTCTTCTGTGTAAGTTCATAAATCGCATTGGGCTGTAATGTATCTACAAGTAAAATAAAATTTCCGTAGTCGCCTTTTTCATAATAACTGAATGTAACTACCGATGAATCAAGTACATTATCATAAATCCCTGTTACTGAAGTGCTATCGAGAATAAGCCGATAATCGGCCAATAGATCGGTTTTAAAAGTAACCGTAGCCTTTTTATCTGTAAACATATTCCATTGAAATGGATAATCGGTAAATGCAGTGTCGGTTTTAATTTTAAAATGTATTAGGTCTTCTTTAAGCTCCTTCACCGGTTCAGAAAAGGTGACTTGAAAAGTTGTATCAATATCCAATCGATTAGAGCGTAAATTATTTTTTATGGATATTGTAGTATCTTCTTTCGACAATTTAGCCACATCGTACACTAAAAAAACGGTATCTGTTTTACTGATAACATTATCGAGCGAATCGTTATATGGGTACGAAATTTTTAATTGAATAGAATCTGATTTGTACACCAACGAATCGGTAATCCAATAAAGCAGCGAGTCTGAAGCTATACGTTCTTCTTCAAACCAAGTATTTCCCGCAGGTTTGGGTTTTAGAATTTCTGCCGAAAATCCTATCGTATCGAGTGGGCGATTAAAACCAAACGATAATAATCCTAAACGTAACCGTTCTTTGGTTCTGAGGTAATATTTTTGATAATCTTTAACAAACATGCGCATTTGAAAAGGTTTCAATTTACTAACCTGCACCTTTTCCTCAATTATAGAATCGTAGAAAACAGTATCGTTCATTGCCACATTTATAGAATCGATTATTTGTAGCGTATCATAAATGGTTGTCCATTCAATTTCGGGGTTAATGGAATCGAGCTCAAATGCAACGCCTTCAGCGGGTTGATCATACAAATCGTTTCTATTTTTATCTTGCAAAGCAAATAATTTATAAGGCCCACTACCTAAACTTTTGAGTACAAAAATTCCATCTTTATTTGTCCGTGCCATGTACGATGGTAATTGTTGCGAAACCACCGAATCGTCAAAGTTTTCGTACAAGTGAATATGTGTTTTTTCCACTGCTTTACCGGTTTCGGCATCGAGTAATCTACCATCAATAAAGCTGGTATCGAGGGTGCTTCCGGTCGAAAAAACGTATTGATAATCGTATAGCGGATTCCCTTCATTATTATCAACGATGGCGTTATAAAAACTAAAGTTTACAGTTTTATTGGTTGGCAATGTATCTTGAAAAGTAATAACCAGCTTTTTCCCTTTAAGTACCATTTTTGGTTTTTTCGCAAATGGGGGAGAAATAAGCAGTTCTTCCTGTATGTTTTTCAATTGAACATACTCATCAAAATAAATTTTTATTCGTTTTTCGTCGAAGTTAACTGAATTGTTTGGTGGTATTTCGCGTATTACTTTCGGAGGCGTAGTATCTTTTGGTCCCCCTGTTGGCGCCATTTCTTTTGCACACGAATGGAAAAAGACCAGTGTAATAATCAATATTACAATCTGTTGTAAATATTTTTTTAGCATATTTTTGTACTACCTTAACCTTTAGATGTCTGAAAAATTTTGTTTGCAGAAATTAACAAGCAAAAAAAGTAAAGATTTTCGACTTACGCGCATTATTTATGCGTGTTTTTGAGCTGCATAAATTCCTTTAGCAATTCATTAGGTACCGTTACCGATAATTGATAATAATGAATTTTCCATCCTAAGCTAGAAAACTTTGCCACGCCGGTAGCATGACAAATTCCCATGGAGGTTTCCAGTTTTTCATTAAACCATGCTAAATCTTCATCCACATTAAAATAAATATGCCGATCGATGGTTTCAAAATGCCACATGCTCTTATCGTCTAAATAGGATGCAACCCAATTTCTAAACTCTTCTTTGGTCCAAAATTCATCTGGAGCTGTTCCAATGTATACACCATCATCTGCAATGGCATCAAAATACTGATCGCCATTGCTTTCAGAGGCATTCTGATGCCATTTATCTATAAATTTAATTAAAGAGGCTTTGCGTTCGTACTTGGTAGTAGGTTTTATATTTTTACACATTCTGCGCTGGTAGCGGGTATCGGTAATTTGAATTATTTTCCAGCCTTTTGGGGATTTGTACAATTGAAACGCATTTTCACCGCAATGATGAATGGCATTTTCGTAAAAGAAATTGTACTCGCACCATACCGTGGCCATTACATCTGAGTAGTTTATGCGATAATTAAGTAATTCTTCATTAAACGATCCTTTTTTGGCATCTTCAATATTTTGAAGAAACATTTCCATGCTTTCAGCCGTCAAAATACTTTTAGCACCATCATAAAAAATAGTCATTAACCCAACATTGGGGTCAAGTAGTGTTGATAACTTATCAACATCTTGACTATTAAGGCTTTCGATAAAATCATCTACCACTTGTTTTACCTCTTGGCGGGTATCGTTTTGCGAAAAACTAACCTGAGTCAAAAAAAGAAAGAAAAATATGAGTACTAAATTTTTTCGGTAACTACGCAAAAAACATTCTACACCTGAGTTTGGTGTATAATTACTTGAAATTCTTACCCGCGAAAGCCGATCGTAAAAAAAATGGTGTTTATCCTTCTCAGCTATTATTTCTAAATTACTTTCAATTAAACAATTCGTTTCACGGGTTAAAATGTACATAGTTTTCAATTTCTAATTATTCTCATAAAGCTATTTCCATTTGACGTTAAAAAATTGGTCAATTAACTAAATACGTACGTCTCCGCCTGAATTTTTTATCGATTCTGATAATTGAGCAATGGTTGTGTTCTCAAAAAGTTTTCGTGTTTCTTGTCTTATGGGATCGTATTGTTGATGAATTGGGCATCGTATAGGTGAATCGGGATCTGTACAACTTTTAAGACCAATTAAACAAGTTTCGAAAAAGTCCATTCCATCAATTATCCGTACAATATCCATTAGGGAAATATCTTCGGCATCGCGCCCCAATCCAAAACCTCCATGAGGCCCTTTCGTAGATTGCAATATTTTATTTTTGGCCAATAGTTGTAATATTTTGCTCAAAAAAGGACTTGGGATATCAAGATCTTCAGAAATTTTCTTAATTCCAATCTTTTTCCCCGAATCGTCCAGTGCCAAATAAATAATTGCTCTTACACCGTATTTACATGTATTCGATAGCATAGTTATTTCTTTAAGGGTATCATATTTACTCTTTCCTGATGTCTTCCTCCTTCAAAATCCGTATTGAGAAATATTTCCACTATTTCTTCGGCTTCTACTTGAGTAATGAACCGTCCCGGCATTACACACACATTTGCATCGTTATGTAGACGCGCCAATTGGGCAATTTCGCTATTCCAGCATAAGGCATTGCGAATCGAATTATGTTTTCCAACGCTCATATTCATTCCATTGCCGCTTCCACAAAGCGCTATTCCTATATATCCGGGTTCAGAGTCCATTAAATCGCCTAATTTATGCCCATAAATCGCGTAATTTGTACTGTCCTCACTATCGGTTCCCAAATCTGTTACTTCGTAACTTTGCTTTTCTAACCAATATTTTAAATGATTTTTTAAGGGATAAGCTGCATGATCTGATGCTAATAAAATCTTTTTTTCCATATAATATTACGTATTTAAGGCTAAATATTCAGACTAAATAACCTTCGTAAAACACTAAATTAAAGTGTTTGAACATTTTACAAATGTAATAATTTTATGCCTATTTAATGCCAATTTTTGTAAAAAGCAAAACAACCTTGTCATTTATTTTTCAACGTATGTTAATTTAATGTAAATCAAGTGTTTTAGTAAAATGTAAATCTTAAATTATTGTTATTCAAACGTTTCTGAATTATTAAACCTGTTTATAACTTATTAGTAAATACCACGTAAAAAAACCTATTTTCAATAGGATATTGTAAAAAATCAGTTAGCAGGCTCTCTTTTAAAATTTCCAAATGAAATTTTCATTTTTCCTTCATAATTTGTCAACAGCTATCTGAACATTTATCAACCGATTTTAAAAATTAATATATTAAACCTACATTTGTCAACAATTGTTAATAACCTATTAAACGAAGTTGATTTATAAGCATGTAGCTAAATATATTCTGTTAGTATCTGTATTAATTATGTTAATTATGAAAATTGCAAAGTTTTTGTAATTAACTTATTCAGCTGTCAACCGACTATTATATTCATCATAGAAAAAAAATTTATATGAGTTTAAATGATAAAATAAAAACAAAGGGGTATTTGGATATCGATTTGCCTTTAAATATGGATTTTAAATCTGAGATAGAAAAATTAAAGAAAGAAAAGAATGCCATTATTCTTGGTCACTATTACCAAACTGAGGATATACAGGAGATTTCAGATATTTTAGGCGATAGCTTAGCGCTTGCGCAAGAAGCTGCCAAAACCAATGCCGACTTAATTGTTTTTGCCGGAGTTCACTTTATGGCCGAAACAGCCAAAATGGTCAATCCCGGTAAAAAAGTTGTTCTTCCAGATCTTAACGCAGGTTGCTCCCTTGCCGATAGTGCACCCGCCGATGATTTTGAAAAGTTTGTAAAGGCACACCCCGATCATAAAGTTATTACTTATATTAATAGCTCTACTGAGGTTAAAGCACTTACAGATATTTGTGTAACCAGTAGCAATGCAGTGCAAATTGTAGAAAGTTTTCCGGAAGATGAAAAATTGATTTTTGCACCCGATAAAAATTTGGGAAGTTATATTAATAAACTAACTGGTAGAAATATGTTGCTCTGGGATGGAGCATGTCATGTTCATAAAGAATTTAGTCTCCCCCGTTTGTTAGAATTGAAAAAGGAAAACCCCGAGGCACTTATTATCGCACATCCTGAATGTCAATCAGATTTATTAATTATGGCCGACCATATCGGAAGTACAAGCTCATTACTGAAGTTTACTCAAACAAATGAAAACAATTCCTTTATTGTGGCTACTGAGTCGGGAATTTTGCACCAAATGCGAAAAGCATCTCCTAATAAAACATTTATTCCCGCTCCGCCTGAAGATAGTACCTGTGCTTGCAACGATTGCAAGTTTATGAAGCTTAATACGCTAAGAAAGATTTATTTGGCAATGAAATATGAAGTACCCGAAATTATTATTGAGGAAGAACTACGAAAAAAAGCCAATCGGCCTATCCAAAATATGCTTGAACTTAGTCGTGAGCTTGGTCTATAGTTTTACTTTACTTTCGTACTCTCTTCATGGTCAAGATACAGCTCGGTATTATTATCCGGATAGTACTATTTCTGCCAAAGGTGTTTTGGTAGACGGAAAGCCTCATGGACTTTGGTTGAATTATTATTCCAACGGAAATTTGCAATCAGAGGGAAAACGAACCCATGGTTTGCTCGATAGTACATGGACTTTTTATTTCGAAACAGGACAAATTAAGGAGACCATTCAATATAGGAATGGTATCAAGAATGGCTATAATTTTAAATATCGAATAGAAGATGGTCATCACTTTTTAAGTGAAAAGATTCTATATATCGAAAATAAACGACAAGGTAAATATTTTGAATACCATACAGATGGCAATATAAGGAAGGTAATTACATACAAAAATGGTAATAAGGATGGTGAGGAACTATCCTTTAATCAGCAAAACAATGTTGAATCTGTTTCGCTTTACGACGATGGTCAACTAAGTGAAACCTACAATATTCATAAACCATCTTTCAAAAATTCCAATGGTATAAGCCAAATAATTGTAAATGATGAGTATGAAATAGAAAAAGTTATAGGAAAGTCTAATAACCAGGATACCGTTCTTCGAGATTTTAATACTTTTGTTGATCAAAATTCGAAGAAACGGAAGTATACCATTGAGGGATTAGAAAATTCACAATCTTCACAAGATACGTTAAAAAGTGGGCAATTTAGAAATGGCAAACCGATAGGAACTCATTATCGGTATAACGATGAAAATGAAATTGTTGAAGCTATTAAGTATGATAGTCTTGGCCGTGTTTTTAAGAAATACGATTATAAAGATGGCCACTACCATGGAAATTACTTTATATTTTATCCCGATAGCACGGTCAAAGTTCGAGGTAAATTTCAAAAGGATTCTAAAGATGGTTTTTGGACATATTTTTTCGCCGATGGAACCATTGAGCAACAAGGATATTATCACAAAAATAGGTTTCACAAAAAATGGGTTTGGTACTACCAATCTGGCGATACTGCCCGAATTGAGCATTACCGGTATGGCGAGCGTGAAGGCTTGTACATAAGTTTTGACCCGTATGGACAAATTGTAAAAAAAGGTTTGTATATAGCTGATAAAAAGCAAGAAGACTGGATTGAGAATACGTTTTACGTGCTCTTCAAAGGAGATTATTTCGATGGCGAAAAAGAAGGACTATGGCAAGGTGTATACAATGATGGAGTAGTAGCATTTGAAGGAAATTATGTGCGGGGAAAGAAACACGGAAAGCATATTTTTTATTATTCGAATGGCAATGTTAGAAAAGTAGAACAATATCATTTAGGCCATCCGGATGGGTTTTGGAAATATTTTTTCAAAAATGGAGAATTGAATAAAGTGATTACTTATAAGGGTGAGAAGCAATTATACATAAAATAATTTACATTGAATCAGATAAAAAGTTTAGCGGGTCAAACATTGGTTTACGGTATGGGAACAATAGTTCCACGTATTTTAAATTATTTATTGCTGACGCCGTTTTATACACGTATTTTTGCCGAGCCGGAATATGGAAAATTTACCAAGTTATATGCTTATAGTGCCTTTTTTATTGTCTTACTAACATTTGGTACTGAAACCAGTTTTTTTCGATATGCCAAAAAATATGCGCAGAAAACTGTTTTTAGCAACGCCTTTTTCTTCATCATAGTTACTACACTACTTAGCAGCACATACGTATTTTTTAATATAAATGAAATTACGCAATTTCTCAATGTCGATGGAGCCAAAACCATTGTTCTTATTGTGTTGGGAATAGTGCTTACCGATATTTTAACCTCGCTACCCTTTGCTCGATTACGATTTGAAAATAAGGCCAGACATTTTTCTATACTTAAAGTAATTAATGTGCTTTTAAATATTGGCTTTAATGTGTTCTTTTTGTATTTATTACCTAAAATTCAGCATATTGAATTTTTTCAAAGCATTTATTCTCCTGGCTTTACCTACGGATATGCTTTTTTAAGTAATTTATTGGCCAATGCCATTACATTGCTGATTCTGTTACCCACCTACCAATTTTATTTTCGTGCTATCGACTTTAAAATTATTGGTATTATGCTGCTTTACAGTTACCCAATTGTGCTTAGTGGTTTGGCAGGAATGATTAATGATGTGGGAGATAAAATTTTCCTCGATTTTTTTATCCAAGATAGTTTTGAAGGGAACTATGCTATTGGGGTTTATGGTGCAAATTATAAGATTGCAACTTTAATGATCATTTTTATTCAGATGTTTAAGTATGCAGCCGAACCCTTCTTTTTTCGAATATCAGACCAAAGCGATCATAGACAAACCTACGCACAGGTTACCAAAGCGTTTGTTTATACTGGTTTATTAATTTTTATTGGTATAATCGGATATATCGATCTTTTCAAATATTTTATTGATGTGGAATATCGTGTTGGACTTAATATTGTACCTTTTGTCTTACTAGGTAACTTCTTTTTTGGCGTATTTTATAACGTTAGTATTTGGTATAAAATTACCGACAAAACTCGTTTTGGTATGTACTTTACCTTCATAGGTGCTGCTATAACTATTGTGCTAAATGCTATATTGGTTCCGAAATACGGATATATGGGCGCGGCAATTGCCACACTTGCGTGTTTTGTTTCAATGGCAGTTGTTAACATTATCGTAGGTCATAAGCAATATCCTATTCCGTACGAATGGAAAAAAATGGGTACAATTTTTAGTTTCACAACAGTGCTTGCAGCCTTTTTTTGGATTTTCAGAAGTAATAATCTTTTTTATTCTCTCCTTTTAGGCACACTTATTATATTTACATATTTAATATTATTGTTCTTTACTGATCGATCTTTATTTAAAATGCTAAGAAAACAAGACTAAATTTTATAGATATGAAATTAAATGTAATTAATAACAGTCCTTATCCGTTAGCATATGCTACAGACAATTCAGCCGGTTTGGACTTGCACGCTAATTTAAAAGATATTATTTCGCTTAATCCATTACAGCGCGTGCTAATTCCTACAGGTCTTCACATCGAATTACCTGTCGGGTACGAAGCCATGGTTCGTCCGCGGAGTGGATTGGCATTAAAGCATGGTATAACTGTTTTGAACACACCCGGAACCATCGACGCTGATTATCGTGGCGAAATTGGTGTTATTCTTGTAAATCTTGGA
>JAWOEM010000343.1:0-3863 GCA_046482785.1 Salinivirgaceae bacterium | reverse complement strand
CAGCATCGCAAAATAGTTCAAATGATTGACCAATTATACATAGGGCTAAGAACCGACAAACCAAAGAAAGAGATCAAAGAGTTACTAAAAATGCTTGTGGACTATACCGCATGGCACTTTAGCACCGAAGAACGATACTTCGAAGAATTTGGTTATGCCAACGCAACGGCACATAAAAAGGAGCACGATGCATTTATGGTGAATATCGACAACTTCCGCAGGAAATACCAAACGGGCAAAGTGAAATTTTACGACGATGTAATGCGCTACATTAAAACGTGGATTGAAGAACATTTTGCCACAGCCGATAAGCAATACGAAGAGTTGTTTACACAAAATGGGTTGGCATGATGTATTCGCACCAATTAAACCATGCGTGTGAAAATTATAGACAATGCATCCAAACCTTGACGAAAACTAATCGCTAGCAATTTCAAAATTATTGCAGTAACGTGGTAAAAAGTGCTAATTTTGCACTTTTAAAAAAGGCTTACAACGTGAAGAAACTACATATTTTCCTTCTTAAGTCCTTTATTGGACCATTTATAGCTACATTTTTCGTTGCTTTATTTGTGCTGCTCATGCAGTTTTTGTGGCGGTACATCGACGAACTGGTGGGAAAAGGATTGCCTTTTAGCGTTATAGCCCAAATACTCGGATACACTAGCGCATCAATGGTTCCAATGGCTCTGCCATTGGCCGTGCTTCTCTCCTCGCTTATGACTTTCGGAAACCTTGCCGAACATAACGAGCTCATTGCCATGAAATCATCCGGATTTTCACTGTTTAAAATAATGCGCCCGCTCATGTGGTTTGCACTATTTGCAACGGGTGGCGCATTTCTTTTTTCGAATTACGTACTTCCCGTAGCAAACCTTAAAGGGCGATCTTTGCTTTACGATGTAAAAAAGCAACCGGCCGAAGTAATGATTCCCGAAGGCGTATTTTACAGTGGAATAAAGGGTTACTCCATTAAGGTAGGCAAAAAAGACCAAGAGTCCAACATGATGTATAACCTTCTTATTCATGACCATACCGATAATCGTGGAAACACAATGGTTACACACGCCGATTCGGGGACACTCATGTTTAACGAAAACCGCGATTACCTTATTCTAACCCTTTTTAACGGAGCCTCATACGAGGATATAAAAGAAACCAGAAGAAGTAAAGCCCACTCCTACCCAATGCAACGCTCTGTTTTTCAGCGCCAACAGGTAGTTTTCGACCTCTCGGGACTCAGTATGGAACGCTCCGACGAAGAGTTGTGGAAAAACCACTACCAAATGCTCAGCATCGATCAGTTAAATTACACCATTGACTCGCTCGAACAGCAATACGAAGAACGCCGACTAAAGTTTCGCGATAAAATGCTATCGAGCAACTATTTTAAAAAGCTGAATGAAACAAACGACTCGCTCTTTGCTATCAATTATCACGAATACGAAGAGCGCTCGCCCGATACACTTTTCAACAAAATGGGGTCGCGACTTAAAAATTTAGTACTTACCTCGGCTTTAAGCTATGCCCGGGCAGCGCAAGCGCAGGTGCACAGCGCAGAGATAACCATGAGCAATAAACAAAAGTGGTTGAACAAGCACAAAATTTCGTGGCATCAGAAATTCTCCCTTTCGTTTGCCTGCCTCCTGCTCTTTTTTGTTGGGGCACCATTGGGCGCCATCATTCGAAAAGGAGGAATGGGCTTACCAACGGTAATAAGCGTTTTGCTGTTCATAATGTATTACATAATTTCTATTACCGGCGAAAAATATGGTCGCACAGCAACATCAGATCTCTGGATTGGTATGTGGTTCTCAAGTTTTCTATTTTTACCTATCGGGGTTTATTTGAGTATTCAGGCCTCCAAAGATCGGGTAATTTTGAATATTGACAGATACATTGAACCCATTCAAAAATTCATTATTCGAATAATTGCCTATAGGCGCTTTAGGCGAATGCAGAAAAAACAATAACCAAAATCGTTTAAACCATGCGTATATTAATCTTATCCAATAAAATGCGGTATCCACCAAAAGACGGAGGATATATTGCACTACTATCAATGGCCAGAGCATTCGCACAATTGGGACATGAAATTACCTTATTGGCAATGAATACGCATAAGCATAATTTCGACATCGAAGATTTGCCGGAAAAGCTTAAAAACGAAATCGATTTTCATACAGTTTATGTAGATACATCGATAAAACCACCCGAAATGCTTACAAATCTGGTGTTTTCGCGTTTGCCATACAATGCCAAACGGTTTGTGTCCACTTCATTTAAGCAAAAGCTGGTAGCGCTCTTACGCAATAACACATACGACATTGTTCAACTCGAAGGCCTTTACCTCTATCCTTACATTTCCATAATCAGGAAGCATTTTAGCGGAAAAGTTGCATTTAGAGCACACAATATTGAGCACGAAATTTGGCGCAGAAGCATTTCCAACCAACAACAAGGCATTAAACGAATGTACATGCGGACGTTAACCCGTCGCCTCGAACGGTTTGAAATACATTCGTTAAATAAGTTTGATTTGCTTGTACCCATTACCGAACGCGATGGACATGTGTTCGAATTTTTGGGAAACGATTCGCCCAAATGCGTAGCGCCCGTTGGTGTAGATCTAAACAAGTATAATTTTCATTTTGGTGATAATATTAAACCTGACCTTGCCTTTATTGGCTCGCTGGACTGGATGCCAAATCAGGAAGGTATTGACTGGTTTCTGAACAAGGTATGGCCACTCATTCTGAATAAAAAGCCCGATATAAAATTCCATATAGCCGGCCGCAATGCACCACCCAAATTTGAACACCATGTACATCGAAAAAATGTAGTATTCCACGGCGAGGTAGATGATGCACTCGACTACCTCAATCAATACACATACATGATAGTACCACTGCTGTCGGGAAGCGGTATGCGCGTAAAAATTGTGGAGGGCATGGCTACCGGAAGGGTTGTGTTTACAACGTCTATAGGTGCCGAAGGACTGAATGCAATCGATAAAACCAATATTTTAATTGATGATGATCCCGATAAAATGGCTGAAAGCATCGTAAAAATACTGTCAGACAAAGAAAAGACATTGGCGATAGCCAAATCGGCAAGGCAGTTTATCGAAGAAAATTTCGACAACATGAAAATTGCCGCCAACCTTATCGATTTCTACAGTTCCCGTATTAATTAATGCCACTATGATATACCTTTTTTGGACGCTTCTATTGTTTGTTTTTTACAGTTACCTGATATACCCGGTGATTGTGTATTTATTGGGTGCGGTTGCCGGTAAGAATAAACATGAGCTCCCAATGCCCGAAGAACAGAGCCTCCCTAGCATAACACTTTTGGTAACGGCATTTAACGAGAAGAATGTTGTTGATCAGAAAATTAGAAATTCACACGAACTAATTTACCCAAAAAACAAGCTCACGCTTTTATGGGTAACCGATGGCTCAGACGATGGCACTCCCGAAAAGGTAAAAGCATACCCGGACGTAAAGGTACTGCACGAAAAGGCACGAAAAGGCAAAATACACGCCATGAACAGGGCTGCTACGCAGGTTACAACAGATATAATCGTCTTTTGTGATGCCAACACACTTCTTACAAAAGACACCCTAATGCAAATAGCCAAACACTTTCAGGATGAACGTGTTGGATGCGTAGCCGGCGAAAAACAAATTATTAAGAAA
The DNA here is from genome assembly GCA_046482785.1 of Salinivirgaceae bacterium. Classification (GTDB taxonomy): domain Bacteria; phylum Bacteroidota; class Bacteroidia; order Bacteroidales; family Salinivirgaceae; genus Salinivirga. Next base: position 162 of record JAWOEM010000343.1, on the reverse strand, counting down.
GACCAAACAGCTGCCGGAAGCGGAGAAGGCCTGTACTGGAAATACGAATCGTGGCTTAAAAAACTCGACTACCGTTTTAATACAACCTTGGGCGCCGCAGGAGAGCTGTTTGCCGTACGCAAGGAGCTGTTTATTCCGGTAGAATCAGACACAGTACTCGAC
>JAWOEM010000339.1:0-3089 GCA_046482785.1 Salinivirgaceae bacterium | reverse complement strand
CTGTTGCGTCTTTTTCCGAATGCGGCACCAATGCAAATAGTGCGTTGGGTTGGTCGTTTCCTTCAATATCGTTTGTTTCCGGGTAAAAATCGGCTATTTCTGTACCGACGACCTCTGGTTCGGGTTCAAGCGCCTCCGGTTCGTCCGGTGCATTCCCAATAATGATCAGTTCATCTTCAGTAACAGGAACCTCAAATCCGGTATCGTCTAATACATAAATTGTTCCGTCGGTAGTAACTTTTGTTACCTTTCCTTGACCTACTGCATTTAAAAATCGTACTGTATCTCCTTTTCTAAATTTCATTTCTCCGTGTTTTAAACTGTTACTCAATTATTTTCCGTTCCTGGCTGCTTAATTTCATTTAGGCATCTGCACTTCTCTTAACTCGAATATGTATCTTTGCAGCCGTAAAAATACAAAAGTAGTTAATTTGTTTTTGAAATACCATGAATACACGTATCGATATAAATAATTACGATTATCATCTTCCCGAACAAAAAATAGCTAAATATCCGCTGGCAAAGCGAGATCATTCTAAAATGCTGTATTACAATGCCGGAAGTTTGCAAGATAAACATTTTTATGATTTGCCTGATTTATTGCCCGATAATGCAGCTCTTTACTTTAATAATACACGCGTATTGTATGCTCGACTGCCGTTTGTAAAGAGTACGGGAGCCAATATTGAAGTTTTTTGTTTGGAGCCACATACACCGGCCGATTATGCCATGAATTTACAAAACACCAAAACTTGCCGGTGGAAGTGCTTGGTGGGAAACCTTAAAAAGTGGAAAAACGGTTCAATTCATTTAAAGGGACACGAAGATTTGAGGTTAGAGGCTTCGCTTGTATCGCGTAAGCAAGATTATGTGGTGATTGAATTTGCCTGGCAGGGTGGGCTGGCTTTCGCCGATATTTTGAGTAAAGCGGGCGGCGTTCCCATTCCACCATATTTGAACCGCAATGCTGAAGAACAAGACAAACAAACGTACCAAACTTTATACAGCCGCATTGACGGATCTGTTGCCGCTCCAACTGCCGGGTTGCATTTTACACCGGAAATTTTTGAGCAGATAAAAAATCGCGGAATTGCTACCCATGAGGTAACGCTGCATGTGGGCGCCGGAACTTTTCGGCCGGTAAGTTCCAGTAGCGTTGATGAGCACGAAATGCATCAGGAATATATTCATGTAAATAAAGCGACTATTAAGTCTCTCCTGAACGAAAATCAAACAGTGTATGCAGTAGGTACAACCACCGTGCGCACACTGGAAAGTATTTACTGGATTGGCGTTTCTATTTTGCAAAAAATGCCCGAAAAAATTTCTGTGTTCGAAGTAGGACAATGGGAGCCTTACAGTTATAGTTCGTTGCCATCGCGGAAAGCAGCATTGAATGCCCTATTGTCGTATATGAATAAGTTCGATATTGATTCTATTAATGGAAGCACACAAATAATTATTGTTCCCGGGTACAAACACCAAGTTGTACAAGGATTAATAACCAATTTTCACCAGCCGCGTAGTACATTGCTGTTATTGTTGGCGTCTTTTGTTGGTGAAAATTGGAAATCGATGTACGAACATGCCAAAAATAATGATTATCGGTTTTTGAGTTATGGCGATAGTTGTTTTATAAAAATATAAAATACCCGCTAAATTACGGGTGTTTTTTGTCTATTTGTGTTGTATTTTAACGATCTGAGAGCTAGTTTTACATCTTCTTAACAAAAATAGAAGATTTTGGTTTTATTGTATTGATATAGTGATGTTTATATTTAAAATGAATATTTTTTTCTCGTATTTACTTTTTAATGCAATTTATCGAAACGTTTCAAGCAGGAAGAACGTGTTAAAAAAATAAAATCAACGCAATGTGAAAACACAAAAAAGCAAGTCGATAGTACATATATTTCTCCGAAACTCCTTAGTAGTTAGCATATTTTTGGTGTTAATGGTTGCTGCCGTTTTCATTGGGCTCGAGGCCAATGAGTTTGCAAAAGATGCAGAGCGTGCCCGTGAAGAAGGGTTGGCAGCAAAAAAGAAATTGGTTAAAGACGAAGTTGAGAAGGTTGTTGATTACATACACTTTACACGTCTATTCATGGAGCGAGGCATGCGTAACAATCTAAAGTCGAGGACATACGAAGCCTGGAGTGTCATTAATCATATTTACACCGAGAATCAGAAAACCCTTTCTAAACCACAGATTTTGGAGCTTGTAAAACAAGCACTGCGGCCTATTCGATTTAATAATGGAAGGGGCTATTATTTTATTGTGGACCTCAACGGGGTGGAGAGAATGTATCCCGTACGACCCGAATTTGAAGGTGTAAATTTGCTCGGACTAAAAGATGACCGGGGGAATTTAGTTATTCAAGATGAAATTAATATTGTTAAGGCGCAAGGAGAAGGCTATGTGAAAGGCTATTGGCATAAGCCTGATCAAGATACAAGTTTAACTTTTGCAAAAACATCTTTTGTAAAGCTATTTGAACCTTTAAATATTTACATAGGAACAGGAGATTACCTAATAGATGTTCAAAAAGATATTCAGGAAGATGTTAAGCAACGTATTTTGCGTTCGCGTTACGGTAAATACGGATATGTATTTGTAAATACTTACAATGGAATAGCAGTTATAATCGATTCTGAAGAATACAAACCCGGCGATAATATTTGGGAAGTAACCGACCCCAAAGGTGTAAAGGTGGTGCAGGAGGAATGGAAAGCCGTAAATAAACCCGGTGGAGGTTACATAAACTACCATTGGCTTAAACCGGGAACCAATGATATTGCTCCAAAAATCTCGTTTATCAAAGGCGTGGATGAATGGCAGTGGATGATTGGTGCCGGAGTGTACGTCGATGAAATTGAAGATAACATTAATTTGGAACGTGAGGTATTGTACCAACGTATGTTCAGGAAAGGAATTATTGGTTTTTTAATTTTGATTATTGTTTTATTGATCATTTATTATTTATCGCGTAGGAACTCGGTTATTATTCAATGGAACTTTTGCATTTTTATTCATAAACTTACAAAACCTGTTAAAAGTTACCAGAAGTTTTAAGCCGAGTTTTATTTTG
>JAWOEM010000213.1:0-4667 GCA_046482785.1 Salinivirgaceae bacterium | reverse complement strand
AACTTTTCGATAAATTCATGAGTTTTAATCTCATCATCTAACGACCAGTATATTAAAATGCTCTCTGCCTGCCTGAATTGTGGTAAGCCATACAGACGGGTTTGTGCCGTTTGGGTTTGCTTTGCTTTATCGTCGTCTGTGAGTTTGTTTACAAGTGCTTTTACGTGCTTTCGCACTTGTTGTTTTTCTGTATGCATGATATATTTTTTGTTGTTTTTATTTTATGGATTGTAGCCGGAGTTGAGTAAAATTTGTTGATAATTGTAATTGTTCATCAGTTCGGGAATGGTTACTTCGCTATTTTTATCCATGTATGAGCGAACTATTTGCCAGCCCATCCATTGCCCCAAACGTCCGGGACTGTTTTTCCCGAATGGGCCTGTAAAGGGAGCTTCTTCGATGAAACGTTTAATGAGCATTCGTTTTCCATCAAATAGCAATTTTTTATCCATTAAGTATAGCCACACTTGATCTTCTGATTTTTCACTCCATTGTATTTCGGCTTCTGAGTAACCAATTTTCTGTTGGTCGTTGGCATTAGGGAAAAGTGCATCCATCAAATAGAGTAATTTTCCATGATGAATCATATGTGAAACAAGATTTTTTGTTTCCCCTCCAAATTCAAACTCTGTGCTGATCCATCCTTTGAGGGCTTCAAATGGGATGGCCTTTGGTTGCATGCGGGTGCGTAAATAGTTAGCTATTTGCAGCTGATCGTAGTAGCGGTTGTCGGCACCCAAAAATTTATCGAGACTGATAGCCAAAACGCTGTCTGCAACTACTATCGACTGGTTAAATCCGGAAATCATGGTGTAGATGTGGGGGACAGGTTTTTCCGGAAAGTAGTATCGGTAATGTCTAAAGGCTTTGTCGATCGGTTTTTTGTAATTGCTAAAATCGTCGTAAAGTTCCATTCCTTTTACGTACGACATGCGAATTTCGTACTCCGTTAGAAATAGACCTAACAAATCTTCAAACTCACTGCTGTATGGATTACCAACTTTAATGACATGTTCGAAATAAATGGGTGCGAATTGAGGGTATTTGTTAAACAAATTATGCGCTTCGCTGCTTGCTGTATTGGGCTCAGGCTCAAATAGGATGCTGTCGAAACGAATGAGTTCCGAATGAATAGAAATGTCGGAAACATCGATTTCTAATTTGTTTTCCGAGCAACTTGTAAGCAATAGAACGGCAGAAAATAGAAGTGTGCCTACTATGCGTTGAATGGTTATCATTAGGGTGTTTTTCGTTTTTATTTCTTTGTAATTTATCATTTGACAGCGTTTTTTTGTTTGTAAACGATGCGAAGAACGAATCAATTGCAAAAAAACAAATAATTTATTTAGTGTATGTATAAAAATGACGGGAACTTATCGCCAAAATTCATTAAAGTTTCTTGACTTTTGCTTCATATAGTAAATAGTATGGCGAATAAAAGAGATTCACACATTTATTTGTATTTTAGCTGATCGGAGATTGTGGATAAAAAACACAGTTTGTAACCGAAGCGTTTCATTTTTAATCATTAATACATATTTTATGAATAAAATAGCAATTATTATGTTGGCTTTAGCGTTCGGACTTGCAATCAATGCGCAAGGGCAGAACAAGTTTGCTTTTGGATTTGAAGTGGCACCGCACTTTTCTTTTGCATCGAGTAACACCCAGCGGGTAACAAATGATGGGGTGGCCATGGGAATTAAGTATGGCTTGCGTGCCGATAATTTTTTTGGCGAAAACTATGCGTTTACATCAGGTCTGATGATTTCACATACGCAAATGAATCTCCAGTATCAAGATTCCATTCTGCTAAAAACTGTTGATGATACATACCAACTCGATAAAGAGGCCGTGGTCAATTACTACATCCAATACCTTGAGATTCCCCTAGGTTTTAAATTTCAATCGAGAGAAATTGGCTATTTCCGTGTGTTATTTGAAGGTGGTTTTATTCCGGCCATAAGGTTGCGCCAAAAAGCTGCTGTATCCGATGCCGATATAGGCAAACAAGAATTGACCGAAGGAATTACACTTTTCTCCACTTCGTACTATTTCGAGGGCGGTATGGCCTACTCTCTTGGAGCAAGCATGGCTTTAAAGGTTACTGCATTTTATAGCAGCGGTACTGTCGATATTACCACAGACAAAGACAAACGTGACGATCGTATTTTGAGGAATGAAGTTGGTTTAAAACTGGGAATGTTCTTTTAATTTTTGCCAATTTCTTGGTGTGAAACTTACAATTTGAATACTAAATTTATGAAGGTTGCAATAGCACAAAATAATTACCATGTTGGGAATTTTGAAAGTAATACCAATAAAATAATAACCCAAATTAAAAAGGCTAAAGAGCTAGGGGCTCAGCTAATTGTGTTTAGCGAATTGGCTGTGTGTGGATATCCGCCACTTGATTTGCTTGAGCAACAAAGTTTTGTTGAAAAGGCCGAAAAGGCAATAAACGATATGTTGCTGTATACCACCGGAATTACTGCTGTTGTTGGTGCACCCGGAATTAATAATTCCGAAGAAGGCAAAAAGCTGTACAATTCGGCCTATGTTATTTCCAATGGTGAGGTTCAGAAAGTTATTCATAAAAGCCTTTTGCCTACCTACGATATTTTTGATGAATACCGCTATTTTGAACCTTCGGAGGATAACGAGGTTGTAGAAATTGAGGGTATTAAAGTTGCACTTACAATTTGTGAAGATTTATGGGATGAACAACCCATAGATCAACCTTTTGCACAGTCGCGTCTGTATAAGCATGCGCCCATGAGAAAACTTATGGCTCAAAAACCAGAATTGATCATAAACATTGCCGCCTCACCATTTTCGCATAATCAGGAATTCAAACGGCGTGATATTTTACGGCGAAATGCTTCAACCTACAACTTACCACTTATTTATGTAAATCAAGTGGGTGCAAACACCAATATTATTTTCGATGGTGCTTCGAAGGTGGTTAATAGTAAAGGCGAAATTGTTACTCAACTAAGTCAATTTGAGGAAGATTTTCAGCTTGTGGATTATGCCGCCATTAACCAAATGAAGGTAACCGACTTTGATCCCGACGATACCAATATTCGACAAATCCACAATGCATTGGTGCTGGGAATAAGAGACTATTTTGACAAAGTTGGATTTAGCAAAGCATTGCTGGGGCTATCTGGAGGAATCGATTCTGCTGTGGTTGCTGCGTTGGCATGTAGAGCTTTAGGCGCCAAAAACGTGCATGGTTTGCTTATGCCTTCTGAGTTTTCATCAGATCATTCGGTTAGCGATGCAGAAACGCTTGCTCAGCAATTAGAAATGACCTACGATATTGTCCCGATTAAAGATATTTACACAAGTACGAATAGTGCCTTAGCGCCCATTTTCCCGGAAAACACATTTGACGTAACCGAAGAAAATATTCAGGCACGCATTCGGGGAGTGTTGCTAATGGCCTATTCCAATAAATATGGCAATATGCTGTTAAATACTTCCAATAAAAGTGAAGCTGCCGTTGGTTATTCAACGCTTTACGGCGACTCTAACGGTGGGTTGTCGCCCATAGGCGATTTGTATAAAAAGCAAGTATATGCCTTGGCAGAGTTTATTAACAAAGAGAAGGAGCTTATTCCGTATAATACCATCAATAAAGCACCAAGTGCTGAACTCAGACCTGACCAACAAGATTCCGACAGCTTGCCCGCCTACGATGTGCTCGATAGCCTATTGTTTGAATATATTGAGCGGAAACAGTCCCCCAAAGAAATTATTAGCATGGGCTTTAAGCGAAAAGATGTGGAGAAAATTGTTCATTTGGTGAATATTAGTGAACACAAAAGATATCAATTCCCACCCATTTTGCGCGTGTCCTCCAAAGCTTTTGGCGAAGGTAGGCGTTTACCGATTGTGGCACGATACGATTTATGATGTAAATACTGGTAATCGCCTTTTATATATCTATTTTGATTGCATTAGGAGCAATTGGATCTTTTTTTTAATAGAGTGCTATCACGATAGCCAAAAGCAATGAAATTTTCGATTTCGACGCAAGCTGACCCCTTTCTTAAAGCTGCCACACTGCAACAGCCCATTTTGTATCTGAAATTCGTAAGTTTGCGGATCACCTTCACCCTTTGATTTGCCGAAAAAACAGGTTTGGAAAGAGGATGTTGGAATCGTAAATAAGCAGGAAAAGCAAAACGACATGAAGTGGCAAATTACTTCAGCCCATAGACAACTCCTTTGGTAAATAGATAACCAGAGACGGATCGCCCCGAAAGGGCAGGTTAAAAGAATATGGAATTGAATACAATGAAAAATATTTGTAGAACGATTTAATGCTTTTTCAGGGCGCAACGTTGAATCGTGTTTCAGACCCGGGGCGTTGCCACCGGGCTGAATTAATCCAATGGGGGGCCGACTCTAAGTCGGGCTCCCATTCGTTCCACTCTGGCACCTCGGTTGGCTAGCAAAGCGAATCCCTCACTCACCGAATTTCACAGGTACTTTATTGCAACCACTGCATAAAAAAATCACCGACACTACAAAAAAACGATAAATGAGAGTTTCGATCATCAAAAATCATGACCGACTTCGTTGTAAACCAGTGCGTTAGATTAGGCATATTGGTAGGGAAGGAGCCCGTCGTCCTAAAGCCATGTCGGTCAGGTAGA
>JAWOEM010000205.1:0-18286 GCA_046482785.1 Salinivirgaceae bacterium | reverse complement strand
ATCAACCTGTTACCCAATTTGGGAACTTCAATTCTTTTCATAAAACGAAGTCAAAACTTGACAATCGAATCATTAAAAAAACTCAATTTTTGCCACCTCCGTTGCCACCTCATACAAAAAACGCCCCGTTAATCGTTTGACTAACAGGGCGTTGTGCATTGTACTTCCGGTCTGGACGAGACTCGACCTCGCAACCCCCGGCGTGACAGGCCGGTATTCTAACCAATTGAACTACCAGACCATTTTCTCAATTGCGTGTGCAAAGAAAAAGCAAATTTTAATTATATCCAAACTTATTGTGCATTTTTATATGGAAAATTTTTCGCGTATTTTTTTATACCCTGTCTTACTGGTTTTTACAGTGCAATTATTTTTTAATTTAATCTGATATTGTTGCTTTCCGTACAACTCTATATTGGCTATATGCCGGGTATTGACAATAAAAGATCGATGTACACGTAAAAATATGTCGGGCAAATGTGCCTCATAAAATCCCATGGTCTTTTTCTTGAGAAATTGCTCTCCGGAGGTGTAAACCATCACATAATCGTCTTGTGCTTCGATCATAAATACCTGATCGGGCTGTAGAATCACAATTTTATTGCCATTGTTCACTACAATTTGGTCGAGCTTCTCTCCTTCGGGATAGGTTAACGGTTTGGCTTCCGGAGCAGTAGAACTATTCATACGTGATTTGGCTTTGTCAATGGATTCAGAAAACCGCGATTCATCGAAGGGCTTTAGCAAATAGTCTACAGCATTGGCTTCAAATGCCTTTATGGCAAATTCATCGTATGCCGTTGTAAAAATCACTGCGGGTGAGGTGTCGATCAGTTCCAACATTTCGAAGCCGCTAAGTTTTGGCATCTGAATATCGAGAAAAACCAGATCGGGGTTTAATTCATTTATCGCCTTTACGCCTTCAAAACCATTGACGCACTCGGCAATTAATTCTATTTCAGTATGTTTTTTCAAATAATGCTTTAGCAAATTTCGCGCGGGAGCTTCGTCTTCAACGATAATGGCTTTCAACATAGTTATGGGATTGTAAGTGTTACAGTAAACAATTGCGGGGTATTTTCGATTTTCAAATCAGCCCGGTCTGAATATAATAGTTTTAATCGATTATTCAAATTCTTTAGCCCGGTACCGGTACCTTTTTTGCGCGATTCTCCGTCTTTTGTATTGGAAACTACCACTATAAGTTTACCGTATTCTACCTGTGCGTTTATGCTAATGGTTACCGGATTAATACTTTGATTGACACCGTGTTTCACGGCATTTTCGAATAATGGCTGTAGCACCAGACAGGGTAAAAATCGGTTATTTGCATCAGCAGACACTGTTTTTTCATACACCAGCCGGTCGCCAAATCGCAGGTGTTCTATAGCCAGATATTGATCAATATGCGACAGTTCGTCGGATAGTTTCACTAATTGTTGCTCACTGTATCGGGTTGTGTAACGTAAAAAATCGGAGAGCTTAATAAGCATTTGGCGGGTTTTTTCGGCATCGTCAAATGTAAGTGAGCTTATACTATTTAGGGCATTAAACAAAAAATGTGGCTGCATTTGCATTTGCAATGTATTTACTTTACTGCGTTGGAGTTCGCTTTCGAGTCGTGTAGCTTTTAATTGCTTTTGCTGATAGTTTCGATAATAATGTATGAGTTGGTGCACAATAAAAACGGTACTAAATAAAAACACACCGATAAGTGCTCTATACTTCATACTGATATTGAGAAAAATATGGTATTGATCGTCTTGAATTAAAAAAAGCAGAATGGAATAAGAACCGGCAAGCCATATTGTAATAATGAGCAAAAACATAGGTAAGTAGAAATATATGATGCGCCGATCGATACTTCTTCGGTTATCGTCGAATTGCAATGCCAGCAGAATTCCGGCTGCAAGAATGGCAAACAAGATATTAACTACCAAGGCATCGCGGAAAGCGATAGTAGGAGCAAGATCGAGAAAATATACCATGAAAAATGTATGGACTGCAACAATAGCAGTCCATACAAGGCTAATAACGGTGAGAGAGGTTTTATAGAGGCGTGGGTTTAACATAGTATTAATTGTAGATTTCGCCTCCGCCAAATATGGCTGTTCCCTTAATCACCAACGTATTTGTATTTGGGGTTTCTGTAACATTCAGCTGGCGTTTATCATTAATTCCACCAAAAATTGATGTGGCCTCGATACGAACATTCCAATTTTCGGGAATAAAGAGCTTGCTACCACCAAAAATTGAGGTCATTTCAATTTCGGCAAATCCGTTTTTCAACTTTACATTTTTAAGATTCACTGTGCTGCCTCCAAAAATGCTTGTAATTTTTCCACCTTCGAAAAACTCGGAGTTTAACACACGCTCGCTTCCACCAAAAATATTTACCTCATCGATGTAATTTTCAGTAAACTCGGTGGCTTTTTTTTCCTTTGAGAAGTTACTTCGTCGGAAAATTAGGGTAAGACCGATAATAATAATAACGAACGGCCAGAATACTGAAACAAAGTCGATACGTAAGTTAATAAAAATTTCGGGGAGTAGAAAGAATCCACCAATGGCAAAAAGCACAATAGCACTGGTAAAATTTCGCCCGGCTAAACTAATAAACCCGATACCAATCAATAGCATTTGCCATGAAAAAATAATATCTTCCATTTGCCACGATAGCAAATTAAAATTGCTTAAAAGCAAAAGCCCTCCTGCAAGAAGCAATAATACTCCGGTCATTAATCGTTTGGCAACAGCAATGTTAGAGATTGACTCTGAGTGGTGCCATTTTTTTTCGTTGTGTTCGTCATCAAAATGTGTCATGGTTTTATTTTTTTAAAGGTTACGATGCAAATATAGCTACCCTCCCATAACCTGAAAAGTAAAAATCGGTAAATGGCTACCTCGCGTCGGCGAATGGAACCCAAAATCTGTAAGTACTTATAAGATACAAATTCAAAATCCTTGCGGAATTTAGGTTCTCGCTCCACGGGGTATTCCCTTTGGTAATTTCGGTTATATTTGTAAAAATGCAAAACGCCGTTTATTGTGGATAAGTACCGAAAAATATTAAAAGATTATTGGGGTTATGATGATTTTCGACCTATGCAACACGAAATTGTTTCGTCGGTAGGTAATGGGCACGATACACTCGGGCTCCTCCCTACCGGAGGCGGTAAGTCCATTACGTTTCAAGTACCTGCATTGGCTCAAGATGGAATTTGCATTGTGGTAACGCCACTAATTGCACTAATGAAAGATCAGGTTTACAATCTGAAAAAACAAAAAATACGTGCACTTGCCATCTACAGCGGACTTTCACGCGACGAAATCGACACCGCACTAAACAACTGTATTTATGGCGATTATAAGTTCTTATATGTATCGCCTGAGCGGCTAAACACTGAACTGTTTCGCATACGCGTGCAGGGAATGAACGTAAACCTTATTGCCATAGATGAAGCACACTGTATTTCGCAATGGGGTTACGATTTTAGACCGGCCTATTTAGAAATAGCCAACCTGCGCGACCTATTACCCAATGTTCCATTTTTGGCACTAACTGCCACCGCTACACCCAAAGTGGTGGAAGATATTATGGACAAATTGCAATTCAAAGAACGCAATTTGTTTCAAAAAAGCTTTGAACGAAAAAATTTGGTGTACTGGGTAAAGCATTCCGATGACAAAATAAACGACCTTACCCGCATTTGCCAGCGCTCCGCCGGCACGGGTGTGGTATATGTACGTAGTCGCCGACGCACACGCGAAATAGCCGAGCACTTACAACGAAACGGCATTAGTGCCGACTTCTACCACGCCGGGCTTAGCGCCCCACAACGCGATGCAAAACAAGAAGAATGGAAAAACGATAAAACCCGCATTATTGTATCGACCAATGCGTTTGGTATGGGAATCGACAAGCCCAATGTACGCTTTGTGGTACACATCGACCTTCCCGACTCGTTGGAAGCTTATTTCCAAGAAGCAGGGCGCGGTGGACGCGACGAGCAAAAAGCATATGGTATTTTGCTCTACCATAAAAGCGACCATACTCGACTAAAACAAACGTTTACCAATACATTTCCCGAAATAAAACTCATAAAAAAGGTATACAATTCATTGGGAAATTATTACGGTCTGCCGGCCGGATCGGGCAAAGGCACGACCTTTGACTTTATTTTAGCCGATTTTGCGAAAACATACAAATTTAGCATGATACAAGCCCACAATTCCCTAAAAGTGTTGCAAACAGAAGGTTACATTGAATTGACAGATAGCATACACAATCCCAGCAAATTAAAATTCCTCATACACCGCGATGAGCTTTACGAATTTCAGGTAGCCAATGCGGCTTTCGACCGATTGATAAAACTTATACTGCGTAGCTATACCGGGCTTTTCACCGACTTTGTAGCCATTGATGAACTCATGCTGGCCAAACGAATAAAAAGCTCTACCGAAATGATTTACAAATATTTGCAACGACTAAACAACATGAAAATAATTCGATACATTCCACAAAAAAACAACCCGGTAGTATTTTTTAGAGAAGAACGTTTAACCGTTGAAAACCTTTACATTTCGAAGAAAAACTACGATTTCAGAAAAAAAATGGCCGAAAACAAACTCAAGGCGTCCATTTACTATGCGGAAACCATGCAAAGATGCCGTAGCCAAGTTTTACTACAATATTTTGGAGAAAAAAATGCGCCCGAATGCGGGCAATGCGATTACTGTATCAAAAAACAAAAGAACCCCGCCCCTTCACCCGCCGAAATTGAAACGCACATACACACCACACTGGCAAAAACTCCGATGCTCCCCGGCGTATTTCGCGAATACCTTAGCCAAAACGTGAGCGAACACGAAGAAGCCTACATACAAAAGACCCGTGAACTAATGGAAAATGGTGTTATTGTTCGCAATAACGAAGGTAAACTCTGCATAAAACCCCATGCATCATAAAAAAAGAATACAAAAATACATGCGTGGCATAACATTAGCAATCAGAGTTCGGAAGCAAAAAAATAATACTTGTGGAATTTAGGCGCACTTGTGCTTTCGGCATAAATTGCTAATTTTGCAGGAAAAATCAGACCAATGGAAGAAGATAAACGGAACCAACTTTACGGGAAAGATGTTCTTGATTTTGTGACAGTTGCAACAGAATACACCACCATGCTCGATTCGTTGCATGAATATTCGCAACACGGATTTATTAAATATACACTAAAACTATTGCCTTTATTATACATGAAGGCTCACCTCCTACCCGATTTCAAAATAGACGAGCCGGAAACAATCGAAAAGTTTGTAAGCGAAGAAGAATGGAATCGTGTAAAACTCCAGTTAGAACAGCTAATGGGAGAGTTAGATACTTATAAAGAAAACATAGGCCGATTTGAGGAAAACGAAATAAATTCGCTATCGGAAAACTTCGCCGATATTTATCAAGACATTAAAGACTTTAACAATTTATACGCCACAGCAGTGGATGAGTTTATGCGCGATGCGGTGGCCGAAGTAAAACGCACCTTCAACGAGTACTGGGGTCAACGGTTGGTTAATTCTCTTCGTATTATGCACCACTACTACTTCACCAAAACGCTAAGTCGCGATAACGAGCGAGAAATAAACAACAACACTGATGAATGGCTTACGGAACAACGTAAAAATGAATGGGAGATTGAATAATGCTCATGCAGACAATAGACAATGAAACGCTAAACGAACTACCCAAAGGGGAATTTCAAGGTACAATAAAAGTAATAACCACACCGGAAGAGGTTAAGCAAGTTATACCAGAAATAGTAATTAACGACACCATCGGATTCGACACAGAAACCAAACCGGCCTTTAAAAAGGGCACGCGACACGGAATATCGCTGCTACAACTAAGCACAGATGAAACAGCGTGGCTCTTCCGGTTACACCTATGCGGATTTACACCGCCGTTAGTAAAACTCATGGCCGACCCATCGATAAAAAAAATTGGTGCAGCTATTTTAGACGATATTCGCGGATTAAAAAAGCTTACCCCGTTTAAAGATGGTGGTTTCATTGATTTACAAAAACATGTGGCGGACTATGGAGTACAGGAAAAAGGCGTAAAAAAGATGGCCGGTATATTTTTAGGTCAGAAAATTTCGAAAAGACAACGCCTCACAAATTGGGAAAACCCCGAACTTACAGAGCCTCAGCTACGCTACGCGGCAACTGATGCCTGGGTTTGTCTCAAAATTTATGAAAAAATGTTATCAATAAAGAAACAATGAGCGAAAGAGCAAAAATTGTATTAAAATCGGGAAAAGACCAAAGCGTAATGCGCTTTCACCCCTGGATATTTTCGGGAGCCATAAAAAAAACCTACGGAAACGTACTGGAAGGCAATGTTGTAGATGTTTACGACAATAAAGACAACTTTCTTGGTTGCGGCCATTACCAAATTGGCTCTATTGCAGTTCGGGTGTTGAGTTTTACGCCACAAACCATCGATGAAGCATTTTACCGGGAGCGTCTTGCCATAGCCTACGAGGTGCGTCAAACACTTTTGGCCAACATGCCCGAAACCGATGTTTACCGACTTGTACACGGAGAAGGCGACAACCTGCCCGGCCTTATTATCGATATTTACGGCGATACTGCCGTGGTGCAAATGCACAGCGTAGGAATGTTTACCGATAGGGAACACATTAGCAATGCACTGCAAAATGTTTATGGCGATAGTCTAAAACACATTTACTGTAAAAGTAACGCCACACTACCCAAAAAAGCATTGGAAAACGAGACCAAAGACATGTTCTTACTTGGCGATAAAGAACATGGCGTAGTACAAGAATATGGTATAAAATATCACATTAATTGGCTCGAAGGTCAAAAAACCGGTTTTTTTGTCGATCAACGAGAAAACCGCAGACTTGTTGGACTATATGCTAAAAACCGCACTGTAGCCAACGTGTTTGGTTATACGGGAGGCTTTTCGCTATTTGCCATGAAACACGGAGCTAAAAAAGTGCATACAATAGATTCATCGGCTAAAGCCATTGATTTAACTGCCGAAAATGTGGAGTTGAATTTTGGCAAAGAGCATAACCACCAAGGCATAGCTGCCGATGCATTCGATTTTTTTGCCAATGCAACCGATACATACGACCTAATTATTCTTGATCCGCCCGCATTTGCCAAACATCATAACGTGTTGAGCAATGCGCTGCAAGGCTATAAGCGAATAAACCAACGAGCATTCGAGAACATAGGGAAAAACGGTATTTTACTGACCTTCAGCTGCTCGCAAGCAGTTAGCCCGATGAATTTCAGGAAATCGGTTTTTGCAGCTGCCGCCAATGCCAAAAGAAAAGTACGCATACTACACCAACTGACACAACCGGCCGATCATCCGGTAAATATTTTTCATCCCGAAGGCGAGTATCTAAAGGGATTGGTACTACATGTAGAATAACACCCAAAATTCATAAGGTTTAATTAAATGCTTATGGAATTTAGGTGAGAAATAAGATATTCAAACAAAAAATGGCGGGAAATTCCCGCCATTTTTTGTTTGATCTTCGGTTTATTTGATAAGTTGAAAAACAGTGTGCCTTGCACAACCAGAAGCTGGTTTCGCTCAAAACTTAGCTCTCATTATAAAACAACATACTTTTGTCGCTCATTTTTTCAGAATGGGCTATCGTCAATAGAAATGTCTCGGTCATTAATTTTCTTTTGCTGCTCTTCATCGTGTTGCATCTGTTCTTCGATCTCTTTGCAGGTATTGCAATAGCCGGGGAAGGGACAGTTCTCTTCCTCAAAGTCGCAAAACTCAATGTGAGAAGTACCAAACGACATTTCTACATGTTCTTCATGCCAAAAGTTGCGAATAAAACTGTACCGCATATGCAATGGGTAATCAGGTGGAAAATCGAGCTCAAAATGATGCAGCGCCAGAAGTTCTTCCAATTTTGCCGAAAGCTTAGATTTTTGATCATCTGAAAGCCGTTCTGCGGGAGGAAGCAGCACGACATCAAGTCCGGTTATTTTTGAAATTGGCTCTTCTTTGCCGTAAACATATTTCTCCACGTGAGAAATATCATCAATTTCACAATCATTTTCAAGGTCAACAGAATCCCAAATTTCCCGGGGTGGATTTACTTTCCAGGTGGCTGCATTAATATCCTCAATAAGTTGTTTAACGTAACGCTCCATAGCCTTATTTTTGATGTTTAATCAAAGATACAAAATGTATTATTAGGATGAACCGAACCAGCATAATAATTTTGACACACTTCATCTACCCTGCGCCGTTGGCGTTCGTTGCAGCTATAACGGAAGTAAAAGCTTCGTGAAGCCGCAGTGTGTTCCGCCAACCTCCGTCACATTGTACAGCTTTCTATGTCAAACATTAAGATCATTTAAGAGTTATAAATCTACTAAAAAAATTGTTTATAAACGCTATGCTAAAAATAGTTCATGCGAGACACACTAATCTGGACACTACCCACAAACCAAAAGAGAATTGGGCTGACTCAAAACATATCAAACAAAAAATGGCGGGAAATTCCCGCCATTTTTGTTTTTTTAACTTGAGTGAACGTTTAAACTTCTTCGGGAATATCGCTAGCCAACTGGCCATAAACATATGCCGTTAAACCAAGCATACATGGCCCCAGAAGCAACAAATAAATGGTACTGAGAACGGGAGTAATCCATCCTAAAATTATTACTGGCAGAAACAAAACAATCTGCGCTCCAAAAATAATCCATTTGTACCCGTAGGTTAGTTTGTTACTAACATTTAAAGCCTTGTTGGCATTCATTCCTTTATCGACAACAAGCAAAACGGCCAACGACCACGCTAAGCTAAGTACAATTCCGGGGATAATCATAAATAAAAAAGCAACGAAAACACCAATATTTCTTAGTGATACGACCAAGAAAAAATCTCCCATATATTTCAAATACTTTTTATTGAAAATTTCCAGGGGAGAAATCACGTTGCCACGACTCAAACTAGCCGGAATGGTAACAATTGCAATGGTGGTTCCAACATTGATGTAGGGAATCCAGATGGTTAAAACCCAAAGAATTAAAGCGCCAATCAACGATAGGATGTTTTTTATCCCGATCTGATAGGCATTCGATAGCAAATCGCTAAAAGTGAACTTTTTTTCCATAATTATGCAGTAATTTAGTTTGTGTTCACCCAAATGTACTAAAAATTTACGTCTATTTTGTAAACGAATTGTTAATATTCAATTTTATTGTATCAGCAAATTCTTTTGCCTTTTGTTCCGTAGATGCCTCACAGTAAATACGTACGATGGGTTCGGTATTCGATTTTCGCAAGTGTACCCAACCGTTTTCAAAATCGATTTTTACACCATCGATGCGGCTTACATTTTCATTTTTGTACTTTTCGGCAATTTGTTCCAACAACTGATCTACATCCAAATCGGGTCGTAAATTAATTTTATCCTTTATAATGGTATACTTTGGATACGTATTTTTTAATTCTGACACTGCAACATTGGCTGTAGCCAAATGCGTTAAAAAGAAGGCTATGCCTACCAATGCATCGCGTCCGTAGTGCAGCTCCGGATAAATAACTCCTCCGTTTCCTTCGCCACCAATTACGGCGTTGACGCACTTCATTTCGGCTACCACATTAACTTCGCCAACGGCTGAGGCAGTGTACGAACCTCCATGAGCCACCGTAATATCGCGTAAAGCCCTGGAAGAAGATAGATTAGAAACGGTATTGCCTTTTTTGTGACGTAAAATATAATCGGCAACAGCCACAATGGTATATTCCTCGCCAAACATAACGCCATTTTCGTCGATTAATGCCAAACGATCTACATCGGGATCAACCACAATGCCTAAATGGGCTCTGTTTTCTTTTACAGCATTGCACACATCGACCACATTCTCCGGTAACGGTTCGGCCGGGTGGGCAAAACGTCCATTGGGTTCGCTATTTAATTCAATTATTTCGGTAACTCCCAAAGCACGCAATAAATCGGGAATAATAAGTGCTCCCACAGAATTGATTCCATCGACAACCACCTTAAACTTTTTCTGAGAAATAGCCTGAGTATTGACCAAAGGTAAGTTCACAATTGCATCGATATGCTCTTTATGAAATTTTTCTTCCCTAATTGTACCCAATTCATCGACACCCACATATTGCAAGGCGCCTCCATCGGCCAATCGTAAAATTTCTTCTCCTTCTGCTCCATTCAAAAACTCACCTTTGCCATTGAGCATTTTAAGGGCATTCCATTCCATCGGATTGTGCGAAGCGGTAAGAATAAGTCCGCCATCGGCCTTAAAGTGTGTCACTGCCATTTCTGTGGTGGGTGTCGAAGCCAAATCGATATCAATTACATCGATTCCGCAGCCACTAAGCGTGCCATTGACAAGCATTTTTACCATTTGTCCGCTAATGCGGGCATCGCGCCCCACGACTACGGTTAACCGTTTGTCCGGGGTTTGGGTTTTCAGCCACTGCGCGTAAGCAGCCACAAACTTTACAATATCTTCGGGCGTTAAGTTATCACCTGTTCCTCCTCCAATAGTTCCTCGGATTCCTGAAATTGATTTTATTAGTGTCATATAAACGTATTTTTTTTCGAACGGTAAAGTTAACAATTCTTTTTCTTGCACACCAACCTTTGCTAGGCTCCGCAGCAAATGAACGGTTACAGGTCGAGCGGCAGTTCTTTCGTAAGCTCAATTCCTTGAGGCGATACTTCGGCCTGCATGGCAATAACCTCAACGCCGGCTTTCATTGCTCTCTGTAACGCCTCGGCGTAGGCCGGATCGATATCATTGGCAGTGCCAAATTTTGCTACATCGGTGCGCTGAACAACATAAAACATAACTGCACGCATTCCATACTCCTTTACCTTAATAAGGGTTTCTAAATGTTTGCGTCCTCTTTCAGTTTTAGCATCAGGAAAACGCGCTACGTCGCCCACTTTCATGGTTACGTTTTTAACTTCAATAAAACAGGTTTCACTTTCGTTCGATGCCCTTACATCAAACCGACTATCGCCAAATTTCACCTCTCGCTTTACTTCGGTATACCCTGCAAGCTTATCGACCTGCTGGTTTTTTACCGCTTCATACACCAATCGATTAGGATGATTTGTATTTATTCCCACCCATTTATCATTAATTTTTATCATCTCCCACGTGAACTTGGTTTTCCGTTTCGGGTCGTTTACCGGACTCATGTATACCTCCGCTCCCTCTTCCAGGCAGGTTTTCATCGATCCGGAATTGGTACAATGTGCCGTCACAGTTTCCCCCGAGTCGAGTTTCACATCGGTTAAAAACCGTTTGTACCGTTTAATTAATTTTCCGTGCATTAACGTATCTTTAAATTGCATGCTCTTTAGTTTATTGTTGATGATTATATACTTTTCCATTTAAGACTCACATTCGCCCTTCTTATCTGTACAGAACAAAAAAAACAGCAAAAACCCACATTTCTCTATTGAGTAATTTCACCTGTTTTTCATGCTTTTACACCCATTCATTTGGCGGGGAGAAAAAAAAAATCCTATTTTTATTCAAAATTAATTTCAAAAAAAGGTGGCACACACCACTAACTAATTACAAATCTAAACCTATTTATTATGAAAAAGAATTTATTATTATTTGGAATCGTTCTCTTTGCAGGCATGTTTGCCATGCAATCATGTGTTATTGAAGGATGTACAGACTCTGACGCAACAAACTACGACTCAGAAGCCAACTCAGACGACGGTAGTTGCGAGTACATTTATGGATGTACTGATTATAATGCTGACAACTATGAGTCAGATGCCGGAATGGATGATGGCAGCTGCATCTACAGCGGAGATATTACATTCTGGATCTCAAGCGACTTGGGTGTTGGTTACATTGATGTGTATTTTAGAGGTATTTACAGAGGTTTCATTTCAGACTATTTCTCCTATGGTGCACCTGACTGTGGAGAAAGTGGCGCTGTAACAGCAAGCTACTTATGGGTAAGCCCTGGTGAATATTCATGGAGTGCAGAAAGTCGCAGTGGAGGTTATACTTGGAGTGGATCAATCGACATTCCAACAGGATACGATTGCTACACAATGGAGCTAACACTTAAGAAAAACGGTGAAGCTGAAGCAAAATTTGTACCAGCAGGCGACGGAAGTGCAGTAGCACAACCACTTGCAAACTAAGAAAAAAACAAACCAATTTATAAAAGGAGGCCGAATCGGTCTCCTTTTTTTATTGCTATATTTGGAGGGTTTAATTGCTTAAAAGTTTGAATCGACAAAAAATAAAAACCATGAGGAAATTTAGTAAGAAATATAGTGCTTTGGTCAGTCAATACATCATTGCCGGTGTTTTACTTTTTTCGGGAATTACGAAAACGCTGCACATAAAAAGTTTTATTTCGCAAGTAGAGTCCGACTACCAACTAGGCTTGCTTGCTGTTTTTGCTCCTGCACTTGTGCTTATAGAAATTTGGTTGGGAATACAATTCCTCATGGGCAAGAATGTAAAACAAACTGCTCGCTACACGGTTGTTCTACTTATTGCACTCACTGTATTTTATACCTATGGAATTTTGTGGGGCAATACCGAAAATTGTGGTTGTTTTGGCAATGTATTTTCCCAATTTTCATCGCCCATATTTACTTACATCAGAAATCTACTCCTTATAATACTGGCATACTTCGTGTTTAAAAAACCCTACGAACTGAACTTCAATTATCGCCCAATCATTATTACAGGTACGCTAATTATTTCAGCATTCTTTATTGGTTTCAATTCCGATGCATCGCAAATACAAAAAATAATTCTCCATGGTTTAAGCAAAACCCCATCTGCAACAACACCAAAACAGAGCTCCGATGCACTTTTATTGGTAAAAAAGTTCAATTTATCGCCCCAAACCAGCTACATGCTCTTTTTTTATACACAAGGCTGCCCGTACTGTCTCAACTCATTTGAAAATGCCAAACTCTACAGCGAACGAAATTTTGTGGATAGCGTTGTTTTTATTGAGGTGCTTAAAAGATCAAATAGACCAAATACTTACCTGACAGATTTCTATGCGATTGATGCAGAATATAGAAAAGCAACAATAAAAAGAGAAGAGTACAACCAACTATCACACATTTATCCGTCAGGTTGGATCATAAAAAACAACACAATTTATATGAAACACGAAGGACTTATTCCCTCGCCTTTAACCGTTTCGTACAAAACGCCTGAAGTATTCAAATTTGATTAGCCGAACGAGCGAAAACAATTTCGCAAGGCCGTGAGAAAATATTATCTTCGCCAAGCGAAAGACCAAAATAAATCACGAAAAATAACACATCGGCCATGAATGTTTTAATATTAGGCTCGGGCGGACGCGAACATGCCTTAGCGTGGAAACTCAGCAAAAGTAAAAAAATAAGCAATTTATACATTGCCCCCGGCAATGGTGGTACGCATGCATGTGGTACCAATATCGACATTTCTCCAACCGATTTCGAAGCGGTTGCAAATGCCTGCTTGAAAACCAAAGCAGAACTCTTAATTGTGGGGCCGGAAGCACCATTGGTGGAGGGAATAGTTGAGTATTTTCAACAACGCAACGAATTAAAACACATTACCATAATTGGCCCCGGGCAAAAAGGAGCAGAATTGGAAGGCAGTAAAGCATTTGCCAAAGAATTCATGAAAAGATTTGATATTCCCACAGCACGTTATGCGGCATTTACTAAAGAAACACTAAGCGAAGGCATTGCATTTATCGATTCCCTGCAACCACCATACGTATTAAAAGCCGATGGCCTTGCAGCCGGGAAAGGGGTATTGATACCCGAAACTGCCGATGAAGCAAAGAGCGAATTAGAAAAAATGCTAAATGGGAAATTCGGGAAAGCCGGAGATACTGTTGTAATTGAAGAGTTTTTAAAAGGAATTGAAGTATCGTGTTTTTGCTACACAAATGGAAAAGACTATGTAATGCTCCCGGAAGCAAAGGACTACAAACGTATTGGCGAAGGCGATACAGGGCTAAACACGGGCGGAATGGGAAGCATTTCGCCGGTTCCATTTGCCGATGCGGAATTCATGAAAAAAGTAGAGGAAAAAGTAGTAAAACCAACAATACACGGGCTGCAACAAAGCCAAATACCCTATCATGGTTTTCTGTTTTTCGGGCTAATGAATGTGGCAGGCGAGCCATACGTAATAGAATACAATGTGCGCTTAGGCGATCCGGAAACGGAGTCGATTTTACCGCGCATTGAAACCGACCTAATGGAAATGTTCGAAGCAGGAAAAACCGACCGATTACGCAATTTCGAGCTTGTATTTTCCAATCAGCATGCAGCCTCTGTAATGCTCGTTTCGGGCGGATATCCCGAACAGTACGGAAAAGGGCTGCCCATTGTGGTTCCAAAGAACCAGCACGATTGCATTTTATTGCACGCCGGCACAGCCCTTAAAAATGGAAATTTAGTTACCAGCGGCGGCCGGGTAATGGCAGTAACAAGCTTGCAAAATTCTATGACGGAAGCACTAGAAACAGCCATGAGCGTGGCTGAGCAAATTAATTACGACAAAAAATACTACCGAAAAGACTTAGGTTTCGATTTAAAATAACAGATATGTTTGTACGACTATTAAAAAGCCACGACCCAAGCAATATATTACTCATTGTGCTTTTCAGTGCGCTACTGTGGCTCAAACCAATTATGGAGCTCGGACAGGTTCCACAGGAATTTTTCGCGCCATTTTTAAACAATCTGTACGGATGGGCAAATCAACATTATGTAATTAGCGCAATTATTCTATTTCTGTTTATTGTATTTGAAGCCTTTTACATGGTTCGACTCAATTTCCAATACATTTTTATCGATAAACGCACCTACTTTCCTGCCTTGGTCTATGTTTTATGGATGACGCTTTTTATTGGTACAGCGCATTTTGCAGCCACGGTTTTTTCGAACTTTTTCATTTTATTTGCTATTCAGGGAATCTTAAAAACCCAAATTGGACGGCTCAATATACGCGTGGTATTCAACAGTGGTTTATTTATTGGGTTTGCATCACTTTTCTATTGGCCGGCCTTGCTTATAGCACTGCCTATATGGTTTTTTACGCTTATACTTCACGGGTTAAATTGGCGTGGATTAATAGCACAGGTAACTGGAATACTTGTTCCCTGGCTTTTTGCAATGACATGGTATTACCTGAACGACCACAGCGAGATACTGAACTTTCTAACCCACAAACTTCAGGCAGAACGAATCATGCCTTTGGGGAAAAACTTTACTACGTACAAGCTTTATCTATTACTAGGGCTTTTATTAAGTGCTTTTATGTATCATTTCCGCAACCTAATCAACAAAAAAATTGTAGTTCGCAAATATTATAGCGGCATGATGTGGTATTTTTTGGTTATTACGGCAGGTGTAGTATTAATTTCATCGGCTGGTGAGGCAGGCATTGCTACAACTGCAATTCCGGCTACCCTATTTTTGTCGAACCAATACCTTACTACAAAACGGTTATTTTTTGCGGAGCTCAATTTCAGTTTACTTGTAGCTGCCTCAATAGTATGGGTTTACTTGTTGTAAGGTACAATCACAAAATAAAAAAAGTTCCAATGATTTCTCATTGGAACTTTTTTTATATTCAAAAACATGTTATTCAAACTCCAAAAGGAGTGATTTGCGTGGAATTTTATCACCCACTTTAACATGGATATCTTTTATTTTCACGTCTGACTCTGCAAGGATTTCGTTCTCCATTTTCATGGCTTCCAAAATCAGCATGGTTTGTCCGGCTTTTACTTTTTGTCCTTTCTTCACCAACACTTTCAAAATAGTACCGGGAATGAACGAAAAAAGTTTTTTCGGATCATCACGCACCCAAGGTTTTCTTTCCAAATAGCTTTTGGTGAGATATGTTTTGTAAACCGTCTCATTGATCTGAAAGCTTTTGAAACGCGGTTTTTTTTCTTTCTCTTCCATAGTCTTTTTGGTTAAAACGGAGGGATTCCGTGTTTTTTTCTAGGTTGTCCTACACTCTTATTTGCAGAAACTTCAATGGAGTGCATAAGTATACGGCGAGTTGTTTCGGGTTCAATAACCGAATCGATGTATCCTTTAGCAGCTGCCACGTATGGATTTGCAAATTTCGCTTTGTATTCTTCCACTTTTTGCTTACGCATAGCTTCAGGATCTTCGGCCTCCATAATCTCCTTGCGGAAAATAATATTGGCAGCACCTTCGGGTCCCATTACAGCAATTTCTGCCGTAGGCCAGGCAAACACAAAATCGGCTCTCAAGTGGCGCGAGTTCATGGCAATGTACCCACCACCATATGCTTTGCGCAATACGATTGTGATTTTTGGCACAGTGGCTTCACTGTATGCGTAGAGAATTTTAGCTCCGTGGCGAATAACTCCCGCATGCTCTTGGTCGATACCCGGCAAGTAGCCCGGTAAATCTTCAAGAGTGACAATAGGAACATTAAAGGCATCGCAATAGCGAATAAATCGTGCGGCTTTATCCGAAGAATCAGTATCGAGCACTCCGGCAAGCACCAGCGGCTGATTAGCAACAAAACCAACTGTTTCACCATTGATACGACCAAAACCGATAACAATATTGGCGGCAAACAGTTCCATCACTTCAAAGAAGTCGGAATCGTCTACCAATGCCCGAATTACATCGCGAACATCGTACGGCTTTTTTGGATCGCTGGGTACAATATCATCGATTTTGTAATCTTTGCGGGGTTCTTTTGGAGGAAAAACCCGGGCTTTTTGATCATTATTCCAAGGAATGAATGTAATAAGCTTCTTAATCTGGTCGAAACATTCCAACTCACTCTTAGCATAGAAATGAGCATTTCCAGTTTTCTCAGCCTGCACAAGCGCACCGCCCAACTCTTCCATTGAAATTTCTTCGCCAAGCACGGTTTTAATAACTTCAGGGCCTGTGATAAACATTTTGGAAATTTGGTCGACAACAAAAACAAAATCAGTTAATGCCGGTGAATAAACCGCTCCTCCGGCGCAAGGCCCGAGAATAACTGAAATTTGTGGTATTACGCCAGATGCCAGCGTATTTCTGAAGAAAATTTCGCCATAACCTGCTAATGAATTAACACCCTCCTGAATACGAGCTCCACCAGAGTCGTTAATTCCAATCAGTGGCACACGCATTTTGAGGGCGTGATCCATTATTTTGGTGATTTTGCGGGCGTGCATCACTCCAAGTGAGCCTCCTGCAACAGTAAAGTCCTGTGCATAAATACAAACAGGCGAACCATAAATGGTTCCGGTACCGGTAATCACGCCATCTCCATGCAGCACTTTCTTTTCCATATTAAAATCACGTGCATCGTGCTCTACAAAAAGATCGTACTCATGGAACGAGTCTTTGTCGAGAAGAGCCAATATGCGCTCGCGTGCAGTCATCTTTCCCATGGCTGTTTGCTTCTTGATAGCCTTGTCGCCACCACCTTGCTCCGCAATAGCTCTTCTTTTTAAAAGCTCCTTCGTCTTTTGTTTTAATGACATAAGAACAAATTTTGGTTAAACATTAAATTACATCATTTTGTAATTTATTAGACCATAGCTGGCCATTTTAACAAATACTTCACAAGATTACGAAATATTGATCAAAACTAAAAAAGCATTTGTCTAAATTATATGAAAATAGCGCAAAAATATTGCGATATATAATTGAAAGCAAATTGAATAGCACTATAATATTTTTTTGAAAATATTTTGAAGTTCAATCAACGGAATGTATAAAACTTTCACATGTGTGAAAAAATGAAATCCTCTGTTGGCACTTTATGCCAACAGAGGATTTTTGTGTCCTTTTATAGTAAGGCAAACCTTTAACGGTTTATAAGCAAGGTGTGGATAGCGTATCTGCCCCTACCCGATACCTTAATTAAGTAAACGCCTTCCGGCAAATGTTGTGTATCAATGGCAATTGGGGTGTTCTGTTCGGCTTCAACCACTTGGTCGAGTAAAGTGGCGCCCGATGCTCCAACAAATTCAATTTGCACCATTCCTGACAGGGCCTCAGAAAGTTCTATAAACACCTCGTTATTGGCCGGGTTAGGGTACACATTCATAGCATCTGGAGGAGCCATATCAGAAATTGACATTGGATCCTCAACAAAACACGAGTCCTCGGCCTCACATGCAAAGTCGTCGGTTACAACCACAGTATACCAATCTTGGGTGGTTATTACAATTGACTGCCCAAATTCCCCGGTGCTCCAC